>CAKZSF010000032.1 GCA_937920575.1 uncultured Sphingomonadaceae bacterium
GCGGCGCAAAACGATCACGCCGCGCTCGCCCGGACAGGTGCCCTACATGCACAATCTGGCGAAGGACGACATCATCTTCGCGCTCGGCCCGGCGGGTACAGGCAAGACTTATCTCGCGGTTGCCCAAGCGGTCAGCCAGCTGATTACCGGCAGCGTGCAGCGCCTGATCCTGTCGCGTCCTGCGGTCGAAGCGGGCGAGCGACTCGGCTTCCTGCCCGGCGATATGAAAGAGAAGGTCGATCCCTATCTGCGCCCGCTCTACGACGCGCTGTATGATTGCATGCCGCCCGAACAGGTCGAACGCCGGATTGCCAGCGGCGAGATCGAGATCGCCCCGATTGCGTTTATGCGCGGGCGCACGTTGGGTGATGCGTTTGTGATCCTGGACGAGGCGCAGAACACCACGCGCGAGCAGATGAAGATGTTTCTCACGCGTTTTGGCCAGAACAGCCGGATGGTGATTTGCGGCGACCCGAAACAAGTCGATATTCCCGGTGGTGATCGCATGTCCGGTCTCGCCGATGCGGTCGAGAAACTGGAAGATGTCGATGGGATAGCCGTCTCGCGCTTCACCGCCAGCGATGTGGTACGCCATCCGATTGTTGGCCGCATTGTCGAGGCTTATGAGGGGCCGAGCGAGTAGGCAAAGCCAATCCCGGCTCATCGCCTGTACGGCTGCAAGTTCCGAGTTTGAATAAGCTCCTCAAACAACTAAAGGATCATTTTTTGCCGTCGCTTTTCCAAACATTTGGTGGCTCTGGGCAACGTTGGCTGAACCTTGCGGCAAAAATTGGCGCCTTGTGGGTTGCCTCTCACCTCGTCACCATCCTTGTGACAGTCATGAACGATGGCGCAAATTGGGGCGTGACCGCTTGGCTATTGGACTTGGCCGGCCTAGTCGCTGGCTTTTGTTTCACAATTCTGTGTTGGTTTTGCTCTAGACTTGAACGCACGGGAGCGACCAAATCAGCCATTTGGATTTGCGTGTGGGCAAGCATCACCCTTTGTGTAAGATTGCTAGACACTTTGATGCTATTGGGGTTGATCAAGATCGAGACAGTTTACCCAGAGCCTCATGGTCCGGCATTCTGGTCAAACGTTGTTAGCGAAATTCTCATCGGTAACATCTTCGCACTCGCAGCGCTTGTTGGTTCGGTGAAGATATTGGGAAAGAGCAATTAGACTCATTTGCCACCAACGGGCAGTTTTCTAAGGATAACGCTGAAGCACGATCAGCAAGACGGCGCTCAGGATGATCAGGGGTTTCCGGACTAGGCGATTGGATTCAGCTTGGCTAAGAGCACCTCCGTGAACCTCGATATCGACATCGAAACGCCATGGCCCTCAGGCGATTGGGAGGCTCTCGCTGAACACGCGGCGGATGCAACCGCAAGTGCCGCCCCCGAACTCGCCAATACCCGCCTAACCACCAGCATACTGTTCACCTCCGACGAGCGTGTTCATCAGCTCAACAAGGAATGGCGCGATCGCGACAAGCCAACCAATGTCCTCAGCTTCCCAATGCTCGCCCGCGAAGAATTGCTTGAACTCGCGCCAGCCGAAGACAAGCAAGGCCCGCCCGAAATGCTGGGCGACATCGCGCTGGCCTTTGGGACTTGCACCCGCGAGGCGGATGAAAAAGCGATCCCGCTGGAGCACCACGCCACCCATCTGATCGTCCACGGATTGCTCCACTTGGCGGGTTATGACCACGAAATCAGCGAGGCGGATGCGGAGAAAATGGAGGCTATGGAAGTCGCCATACTTGCCAAACTGGGCATCGCAGACCCATATACCGATTCTTGAACCATCACAGGAGTGACGCAAGGGCGATGCCCGACAGTTCCAGGAATGGCGATTCCCAATCGGGAGACGCGGAGAGTAGCGCCGGGCTGATAGGCCTGATCCGCGGGCTCCTTACCCCATCAGACAAAGAACCCAGCCTGCGCGAGCAGCTGGAGGATGCAATTGACGAGCATGAGGAAGATCATGCCGACAGCGTCGATGCGGCGACCAATGGTGACCTGTCACCAGTGGAGCGGCAGATGCTGCGCAATCTGCTGCACTTTAGCGAGCATGACGCCGACGACGTTGCAATTCCGCGCGGCGAAATCATCGCGGTTTCCGCAGACGATAGTTGGGACGAGCTGGTGGAGGCCTTTTCCGAGCACGGCCATTCGCGCCTGCCCGTCTATCGCGACACGCTCGATTCGGTGATCGGGATGATCCACATCAAGGATGTGTTTCCGTTCCTCGCTTTGGGCAAGACACCGCCCAAAGACTGGACCACACTGATGCGCCAGCCGCTCTATGTGCCGCAGGCGCGTGGCGCGCTGGATGTGCTGGCCGATATGCGCGCGCGGCGTGTGCATCTGGCGATCGTGGTCGATGAATTCTCCGGCACCGATGGCGTGATCACAATTGAGGATCTGGTCGAAGAAATCGTCGGCGATATTGAGGACGAGCATGATGATGCGCCGCAAGAGCTGGTCGTCGCGATTGGCGAAGGCATGTGGGACGCAGATGCCCGCGCCGAACTGGACGATGTGGCCAAAATCGTCGATCCGCGCCTGGCCGAAGTGGAAGAGCAAGTCGACACCTTGGGCGGCCTCGCCTCTGTTCTCGCAGAGAAAGTGCCAGAAGTCGGCACGACCATCACGCACCCCAGCGGATGGCGTATCGAGGTAACAGCGGGCAATGAAACCCGCGTCAATCGACTGCGCTTGCACCCACCAGCGGAACCAACCGACACGTCCGCGGATTGAGCCTCAGACAGGTTTTCTCTTGCGCAGTGTTGCATATTTTGCAACGAGGCGCTTCCAACCGAATTGGTGCACATTCATGCGACGCCTTCCTCCCCTTAGAGCCCTAGAGGCATTCATGCGCGTTGTGCGGCTTGGCTCTGCCCGTGCAGCGGCGGAAGAGCTGGCGCTGAGCCCCTCTGCACTGTCGCGGCGGATTGTGAATCTGGAAGAGTTTACCGGCAAGAAACTGTTCACGCGCGCGCATCAATCCATGAAGCTGACCGATGATGGGCAAGCGTTTTATGACGCCGTGTCGCCACATCTGGAGGCGTTGGCGACTGCGGTCGAGAGCCAGTCAGAGAACAGCCAAGTGCTGCGCCTGCGCCTCGGCGTACTGCCGCTGTTTGGCAGCCAACGCCTATTCCCGCGCCTGCCAGAACTGCGCAAGCGCCACCCGCGCCTGCATATCGATATCGACACCGGCCCGCATTTGCGTGACCGGGTGGGCGACACGCTGGATGCAGCGATCCTGCTGATGCGCGAGCCGCAGGACGGCTTTCACAATGTTCGGCTTGATCACAATATGGTCTATGCTTTCACGTCGACAGAACTCGCCAAGACACTGGGCAAGGAGCCCGGCTTGGACGCATTGAGCGACCAGACGTTCTTGCTCCACAACGAGCTGCCGGAAAGTTTCTCCGCCTGGAAAAAGGCACTGGGTCTGGAAGCGTTGGATGACAATGCGGTTGATCATTACGACGCTGGGCAGTTGATTTTAGAAGCCGCCGCGCAAGGCCTCGGCATCGCGATCATGCATGACAACCACTATGACCGCGCCTCCGACCAACGCCTCGCGCGGCTCTATCCGGATCGCGAAATCGAGAGCCCGTACAGCTATTGGTTCGTGTGCAAGGAACGCGCGCTGGAGCAGACACCCGTGCGGCTGTTTAACGAGTGGATCACCGGCGCGGGGCTTTAAGGCAGCAACGCAGGTGCAAGGTCTCTACCGCTTCCTACTGGCCGCCACGGTTGTCGTCCATCACCTTGCAAAAGACTATGCCTACTACGCTGGAAATTTCGCAGTTCTCGCTTTTTACGCGCTGTCTGCCTACCTCATTACCGGAGCGCTCTCGACAAATTATGGCAGGTCTTTCTCTGATTTAAAGAGGTTTGCCACCAATCGGTTCTTACGGCTCATGCCCGCCTATTGGATGATTTTGGCTATCGCGATCTTCGGTGTGCTGACGTTCCCGGCCGCCATGGAAGCGACCAACCCCTCCATGAGAAATCCTGGGGAGTTTACGATCTTCGGATTGCCCGCCGGATGGATACCCCAATTCACCATGGTTGGCTTGCAAATGCCCCCTGGCTTGTTGTTTCCAATCCGATTGATCCCTCCAGCGTGGAGCACATCGATCGAATTTGTATTCTATTTTCTGCTGGCCGCGGCGGCATTTCTGACTGATCGACGGTTCTGGTGGGTTGTGTTGGCGACAGCGATACTCGGAATCGCTTGCGCAATGACAGATCAAATGCGGTGGTCCTATACTTCGCTTGCCGGGGTGTCATTCCTGTTCGCTGCCGGCAGTCTCGTTTGGAGGCATCGAGACGCTGTTGAGGCTGCCCTTGTTGCCAAACCATATCTTCCCGTCGCAATTCTTGCTCTGTTTCTCATCATTGCTTTCATGCCAGAAATGACGGACCGAGCGCGGGTCGAGTCCTATCTCGTTTGGGGGCAGTATGCCGCAGCGCCATTGGTCGCGTTGTTGGCGCATGCAAGCGTTACCTCGGCGAAGCTTATTCCAAAAAAGCTTGATTCGTGGTTGGCTGACATGTCCTACCCCGTATTTCTCAGCCACTATCCGATAGCCGGAATAGTGAGAGGCATAGGGTTTTCCGGCAGCGATTGGCTTGTGATCTCAATGCTGGGAACACTCGTCGTCTCAGCACTCGTGGTTTTGCTGGTAGAACACCCTCTGCAAGGGCTGCGGCGCCGGATCAGGAGCGCGTAACCCCAAACAGCTAGTCAATTGTTGACTGGTGATAGCATCGCACAGCTTGCTCACCTTGGGGCGCTGCCGGATCCTTCGGATGCACCTTGTCCCTCGGCCCACATTCCACTGCGGGCTTCTTGATCGCGTTGTCCTGCACAGATTTCAGCGCCGCTTCATCCTCGTAGGCAGCGATCCAGGTGAGGCATTCTGACAATTTGCGGATCGAGTGATCCTTCCACGGCGCGCCTTTCGGGCGGCAATTGATCACCAGCGTTTCCTGCGGATTGTCCTGTTTGAAATTGCGCAAAACGCGCAAGGCTTCGCCGCGTTCGGCCACGGTCATGCGGCGCACATCTTTACCCGCCGGCGTCATGTCCTCCGGAATGGAAAAGCGCGGTGACTGGTTGAATGCGAAGGACGACACATCCGTCTCTCGAAAGGCAATATAGGCAGAGATCGCCCCGCCCAACGAGTGGCCGGTTACGACCACGCGCACCTGATCATACCCGGCATCATCCAGCTGTTCGCGCACCATGCGATAGGTCGACAGGCCGCGCTCATTATGTTCATCGCCAAAATTGCCCGCAAGCCAATCCTGCAGGCTGCTTTCCGTGCCGCGAAAGGCGATGATTGTCTCGATCAGATGGCCAGCGTCATCCTTGCGATCATACACCGCATAGGCATAGCCCTTGTCATCATTGCCCGAATTGTGCCGCGCGTGAATGCCTGATGGTAGAGCCGCGAACGCTTCCTCGTCATCATAGGTATCATTCGCGAGCTGCGCGTATTCCCAACTTTGCTTGGCGAATTCGCGCGTAAAGCCGCACCACCCACCCGGTTCAAACAGGCAGGGGCTGCGCGCTTGCGTCAGATCAGCGGCGCAGGCTGAGGTCAGCAACCCCAGCCCGGCCAACAACGCGGTATTCACCGCGCGGTTCATGATCAGCTGACAGTCGCCTTAGAGATAATTGCAGGCTGCGCGGGTGGCTCGCCGCGCGGCATTGCGTCGACAATGTCCATGCCGCTCTCGACCTGGCCCCACACGGTGTATTGTCCGTCGAGGAATTCTGCATCGCCAAAACAGATGAAGAACTGGCTGTTCGCGCTGTCGGGTACTTGCGTGCGCGCCATGGAGCAGGTGCCGCGTGTATGCGGCTCTGCATTAAATTCTGCCTTCAGATCAGGCTTGTCGCTGCCGCCCATGCCGGTGCCGTTCGGGCAGCCGCCTTGCGCCATGAAACCTTCGATGACGCGGTGAAACTTGATCCCGTCGTAAAAGCCTTCGCCCACCAGTTCGGTAATCCGC
>CAKZSF010000033.1 GCA_937920575.1 uncultured Sphingomonadaceae bacterium
GAGATTGGAGCGCGAGTGTTCCGCCTGCCGGGAATCTATGGGCCAGGCCGCAGCGCGCTGGATCGCGTGCGGGATGACAAAGCGCGGCGGATCGATTTGCCGGAACAAGTCTTCAGCCGGGCGCATGTCGATGATATTGCCAGCGGTGTGGTCGCCGCGCTGACCGGTGATGCACCAGCGGGGGCGTATAATTTGTCGGATGATCTGCCCTGCAGCCAGAACACCGTGATTGAGGAGGCGTGCCGTTTGCTGGGCGTTGATCCGCCTGCGCTACAGACGCTGGACGAAGCCAACCTCTCACCCATGGCACGCGGATTTTATGCCGAGAACCGCCGTGTCGCGAATGGTAAGGCCAAGCGTGTGCTGGGTTGGATACCGGAACACCCGACGTATCGGGATGGCTTGATGAGTTTTGTGGAGTAGAGGGCAAGTCCCTTGCGCTCGCGGCAGATCGCTAGCGCGATCGCCTCCGCGAGGGCGGCCTACCGGCCGGCGCGTGGTCACGCTTGCGGTTGCGGCACAACCGTTTTGGCCGCCGATCAATTCGGTCCCACAGGAACCGCAAGGGCGACCGCCCGCCCGCAGCGCCGCGAGCTTGCCTCGCATAGGCGCGAGGATAGCCGAGTGAACGGACGCGAGCGGAAAAACTAACGAGACACCTTAGCCCGTAGTGCAATCACCATCCCGACGACCGCCAGCACCATTCCGCCGATTGTCAGCGTGGTCCATTGGTACCCTTCGAACAGCGTCGAAATCAGCATCGCTACGGAAATCGTCAGGATCGAATTATAAGCCGTGCGCCCTGCGCCGATCTCTCGCACCAGATTGTAATGCAGCGGGAACGTGATGACTGATCCGATCAGCGCCAGATAGACGATCCCCGCCCAATAATTCGTGCTGGTGGGGAATGGTGGCGGCCCTGCTGTCAGCAACGCGAAACCCAGATCGAACACGGTTCCATAGAGCATTGCCCAAGCGAGCAGGCTGACCATTGGCACCGCGCGGCCTGTGGGATTGGCCTGAATCACATTGGCGACAGAGGCTGCCAGAATGCCCAGCATCGCCAGCACAATGCCCAGCCCGACATTACCGCCGATCACGCCTGCATCGGGGTTAGCGCGCCATTCGTGCAACAGCAACAGCGACACACCGACAATCGCCACCGCGCTGCCCAGCAAGAAGCCGCCGCGTACGCGCTCACCCAGAAACAGGCGGCCCAGCAGGGCGTTGGGCACCATCAGCAGGCCGAACATCATCGCGACGATGCCGGATGTGACGTAGAGCTCTGCATGATAGACAAACAGGAAATTGCCGCTGAATTGGAAAATGCCGACCAGCATCGCCAGCCGGTGTTCCGGCCCGGTCAAGCGCAACCGCCGCTTCATCAAAAACGCAACCAGAAACAGCGCGGGTGTCGCCAATGCAAAGCGGTAAAACACCGACCACGCGGCGGGTACACCATCGATCTGGCCGGTGATGACGAACCAGGTCGAGCCCCAAATCGTGCCGGTGATGATGAAAGGCAGAATGACTCGCCAGCTCAACATAGGGCTATCGGCCGCGCTCACAGGCTGGCGATCGCCTTGCCCAGTGCTTCGGCTGCGTCAATCGGTGTGTTCCAGCTGGCCACAAACCGCGCGGCCTCTGCACCCCAATCGTAGAATTCATAACCCGCCGCGCGCAAGCTCTCACGCTCGTCAGGCGTCAAACGCATAAACACTTCATTCGCCTCAACCGGATGGAGCAAGCGTTCCCCCGCACCCGCGCTCAACGCCGCTGCTGCTGCGTTGGCTGCGCGCGCATTGGCGAGCCACAAATCATCCTCCAGCATTGCCAGAATTTGCGCTGCCAGAAACCGCCCCTTGCTTTGCAAATGGCCCGCACGTTTGCGGCGATAGCGCGCCAAGCTTGCTTGCTCTGGATCGAAAAACACAATCGCCTCAGCATTCATCGCGCCGTTCTTGACGAAGCCAAAGCTGAGCGCATCAACCGGCCCTGCCGCCTGCGACGCGCCGCAATCCAAAAACGCGGCCGCATTGGCGAAGCGCGCGCCGTCCATATGCAGGCTCAAGCCGCGCGAATGGCACAATTGCGCAAGCGCAGTGATCTCGTCTGTCCGATAGGCGCGGCCATACTCGCTCGCCTGCGTGATCGAGACTGCGTGCGGTTGCACCTGGTGCACATCATCGCGGATCGGGTCGATCAGGTCTGTGATCGCTTGAGGGGTGAGTTTCGCACCCACCCCTTCGGCCAGCATCAGCTTGGCACCGTGCAGGTAAAACCCCGGCGCGCCGCCTTCGTCCATTTCGATATGCGCCTCACGGTGGCACACCACGCCGCCATGGGGCTGAACCATCGTGGACAGAGCGAGGCAATTTGCTGCAGTTCCCGTCGCGATCCAAATCGCCGCACAATCCCGGCCGAACAGCCCGCTGAACGCTTCATCGAGCCGTACGCTAACCGCATCACCATCATAAGGTGTGTCGGAAACGTCAGCAGCCTGCATCGCTGCCCAGACTTTGGGGTGCACAGAAGCGGAATTGTCTGACAGAAACTGGCTCATACCCAAACGCGTCTAACGAGCGACGCGTTTATGGCAAGAAGGAGGATGATAAATGTCCGAACAGACGCACGTTTCGATTACCCACCAAGCGCACGGCAAAGGCGGCAGATATGTTGCGCAACTCGAGGGCCACGAGGGATATCTTGAGTGGGAACCGGCTGCGCAAAATGGAGATCACGCGACGCGTGTGGCCACTCATACCGTAGTGCCAAGGGCCATCGGAGGGCGCGGAGTCGCTGCACAATTGGTTGACGCGCTGGTCGCTGATGCGCGCGAGCACGGATTCACGATCGATCCGCAATGTTCCTATGTCGCAGCGAAGTTCGATCAGAATCCAGACTGGGCAGATCTGCGCGCCTAAACTGGTCCAGTCAGCGCGGCAAAGCCGAGAAATCGACAGTGACAATGCTGGCGGTCACAGCCTCGCGAATCGCATGGGCTTCATCAGGCACAAGACCCGGCAGGCAGAGCGAGCCGCCTGCCAGCCCGAAATGCAGATCGACATAGCCCAGCAAGCGGCCAACCGGGCTCTGCTTGATCTCGACTGATTGCAGCTTCACTTGCGGGGCAATGGTCAGTTTCGGCGCGAACAGCCCCTTGCGGCCATAGACTTGGGCGTCATCCGTCGCGTGGCGGTGCCGCCGCCAACTGAACCAGTCAATCGCCCAAGTCAGCGGGACCAACAGCAGGATCAGCAGCGTCCAGATAGGCAGGCCAGCAATCTGCATTCCTGCCGCCACGCCTGCCACGATGACTGTTCCAAAGGCAGCTTCCCACATCCAGCGCCACTTGTTCGGGATTCGCCATGCAAGCGCCGCATCGGGCGGGGCAATGTCAGCTTCTGCCGCAATCGGCCAAATCTCGTCGACCTTGGCAAAGGGCGCGACATCGTGGCTGGACGAGCCCGAAACGTCTTGCGCCAGGCTAACGAATTTCAGCCCATGCCAGCCAAACCGCCGCCGGATGATCCCCGTTCGCACAACGGCCGCTTGCACCCGGTGCACCGGCAGCACAACGTCGGTCAGCGTCAACATGCCGCGCCGTCTGCGAAAACCCTTGGGCGTGCGGTCTAGCCGGAAGCCCCAATCGCGCAGGAAAGTCTTGATCACACCGGTGGTCATGCCCAACAGGATCAGGCTGGCCACCGTGGACAGAACAGCGATTGTTCCACCGACAATGCCCCACCCGGTCATCAGGCTCTCGCCCTGGCTACGGACCTCGTCACTCCATGTGTCAGGATCAAGAACGTCGAACGGCAAGAGGAATTCAAACTGCTGCGCCGCGCCCAGCAGCACGGCGAACACAACCAACGAGAATTCGAACAGGCCGAAAGTGAACAACCGTTTCTCGTCCATCGCAAAGATGGGTTCGCCGGGCGCGTCCTCGATGGGGGCAGTATCCGCTTCACCATTTGCACCGCTGACAATCGCTGAGGCGGCCTCTTCCTCGCGGCGCTCCTTCACCAATTCGCGCAAACGCTCGCCCTCGTCCAATGTGACAAAAGCCAGCTTGCCGTCTTCACCGCCGCCCGCACCGGTTTCAAATTTCACTTCAGCGAGCCCGAATATGCGCGCGAGCAGCTTCTGCTCCAGGCTGACATCCTGGATCCTCTCGAACGGGATGGAACGCGCCTCGCGAGACAGAATGCCGCTTTCAATTCGGATGTCTTCCGGATTGATCGTGTAAGTCAATCGCCGCCAACTGAGCCAAGTGAAGAAGGCGATCACGGCAAGAATGGTCAGCATCGCCAAACCCACGATGGCCGTGGTCAGGCCAAACGTGTTGCCGCCGCCAATCCCGACTGCAATGAGCGGTATGATCAGATTACCAAGGCCGCGGACAGCGCCCACCAACATGGTCAGCGGGCTGGTGCGCTTGGGCTCAGCCTCCGTCGCTGCAACGATCACAGGCTCGCTCAGCTCGGTATCAGTCACGGCCGCTTCACTCACAGGGTCTGCCGCTTGATATGGTCGCGAATTTCCTCGCGCATCGCGATGGCTTGATCCTCCTCCAGACCGGGGAGCGAGACCGACGCGTTGTGGTTGCCTGCGGTGTGCAGCACCAGCGTGGAGAGACCGAACATCCGCTCCAATGGGCCGCGTTGCACGTCAAGATGCTGCACCCGGCCAAATGGTACCACCGTGTCGCTGCGGAACCAGATGCCGCGCGCCACGCGCAGCCGGTCCTCGCTGATTGCAAAGCCCATTGCATTGTACCGGCGGTTGGGGAGACGGAAAATCAGCAGCAGAGCAATGACGGCCCAGATCGCCAAGGCAATGCCATTGGGGATCGCTGTCTCGTCTTGGTTGGCGAAAATCGCGCCTTCAATCCCAAGGAATGGCAGCGCAAGAATCAGCGCGATGATCACCATCCCGATCCGCTTTAGCGTTTTGTAA
>CAKZSF010000034.1 GCA_937920575.1 uncultured Sphingomonadaceae bacterium
ATTTGGTCAGCGTGTTGCAAGCGGACGAGAATTTCGAAGTGCTCGACATTGCCGAGGGGTGGGCCTGGGGCTGCTGCTCTATCGATGGGCCATCGGGCTATGTCCCGCATGACGCGCTCGAACGGGTGACAGCGTGACGCAGACCGTCTTTGTCGACGGAGCGGCTGGCACAACAGGGCTAGAGATCGTGGACCGGCTTTCTGGTCGTAGCGAGTTCGATCTGGTCATTTTGTCAAACAAGGATCGCAAAGATACCGCGAAACGCCGTGAGGCGCTGAACGAGGCCGATTTTGCAGTCTTGTGTTTGCCCGATGATGCCGCACGCGATGCGGTTGCGATGATCGACCCTGCCAGCAAAACCCGGGTTATCGATGCCTCCAGCGCGCATCGCGTCGCGGATGGTTGGGCCTATGGCTTCCCTGAAATCATTGGTGCAGACAAAATTGCCGGGGCGCAGTTCGTGAGCAATCCCGGGTGCTATCCCACAGGATTTCTCGCATTGGTTGCGCCGCTGGTTCGCGCCGGGTTGCTGCCCGCCGATTGGCCCTACACTGTCAACGCAGTCAGTGGATATTCGGGTGGCGGCAAGGCGTTGATCGAGCGGTTCGAACAGCAAGAGATCGACCTCGCCTTCCGCTCTTACGGCCACGATCTGGCGCACAAACACCGGCCAGAAATGAAAACGCATGCCGGTCTAGCGCATGAGGTCTTGTTCGCTCCGGCGGTCGTGCCGGCCTATCGCGGAATGCATGTCGAGGTGCCATTGCATCTGGGCGCGATGGCGGGCAATCCAACCGCTGCTGCGCTTAAGAGCGCCTTACAAGAATTCTACGCGCACTCCGACATTGTACGCGTCAGCGACGATGTGCCTGGTGAGTTGTTGTTGCGCGCAAAGCCTGAGCCGCATGACGATATGACGCTGTATGTTTGCGGCAATGAAGGCGGTTGGAATGCGCGGCTGATCGCGCGGCTCGACAATCTTGGCAAAGGCGCAAGCGGTGCGGCGATCCAGAATCTCAATCTGATGGCGGGTTTGCCCGAAACGGCTGGTCTCAGGCTCTAACCTGCTCAATTTTTGAGCACCCCTGATTAAAGATCAGGCAGCGCGAGCATGATCTTGCGCAGCAATACATCCACATTGCGACGATTCTTGGAAATTTGTTGCGATTCCGCCCTTCCCGACTCTTCGGCAATCGCCTAACCCTTACCAAGAATCCTTGGCACGATTCTTGATTATAGAATGCCTAAGGGTTCACCAGGAAACGGCGGCTCGTAACAGTAAGGGCCGATGTGATTATCAGGGGCATCCGAAGTGAAGAAAATTGAAGCGATCATCAAACCGTTCAAACTCGACGAAGTGAAAGAGGCGCTGCACGATGCAGGCGTATCTGGAATCACTGTGACAGAGGCGAAGGGCTTTGGCCGTCAGAAGGGGCACACAGAGCTCTATCGCGGCGCAGAGTATGTCGTGGATTTTCTGCCTAAGGTTAAACTGGAAGTGGTCGTGGCTGATAGCATTGCTGACAAGGTGATCGAGGCTATCGCCAACGCCGCCAACAATGGTCGGATCGGGGACGGCAAGATCTTCGTTTCCACAATCGATACCGCCATTCGCATCCGTACAGGAGAGCGCGACGAAGACGCGGTCTAACCGCCTCAAACTGAACTCCATCATGTGCCGCTGCGCAGGCTGCGAAAACTGCCGCGTAGCTGAACTTCAATTTATGTGAATCAAGTCGAAAGAAGGAAACACAATGTCCAGTGCGAAAGATGTCGTAAAACAGATCAAGGATAACGAGATCGAATGGGTCGATCTGCGCTTCACTGACCCCAAGGGTAAGTGGCAGCATCTGCAAATGCATGCAGGCGTCATGGATGAAGACGCTCTGGAAGACGGCCTCATGTTTGACGGCTCTTCGATCGCCGGTTGGAAAACGATCAACGAATCCGACATGATCCTGAAGCCCGATCTCAGCGCGTCCTATATCGATCCGTTCTCGGCCACGCCGATGATGGTTCTGTGCTGCAACATTGTTGAGCCTTCCGACGGTCAGCTGTATTCGCGCGACCCACGCTCAACTGCGGAGCGCGCAGAAGCCTATCTGAAATCGACCGGCATCGGTGACACCGTCTATGTCGGACCAGAGCCAGAATTCTTCATGTTCGATGATGTCCGCTTTGAAGACGGCTATGCTGGTTCAGGCTTCATGATCGACGATGTCGAGCTGCCAACCAACACCGGCAAAGAATATGAAGGCGGCAATATGGGCCACCGCCCACGCGCCACCGGCGGCTATTTCCCCGTGGCACCAGTCGATTCAGCCATGGATATCCGTGGCGAGATGGTTTCGACCATGCTGGAAATGGGTCTGCCTATGGACAAGCACCACCACGAAGTGGCCGCTGCGCAGCATGAGTTGGGCATTACCTATGGCACGCTGACCGAGACTGCAGACCGTGTGCAGGTTTACAAATATGTCGTCCACCAAGTCGCGCATGCTTATGGCAAAACGGCGACTTTCATGCCCAAGCCAATCAAAGACGATAACGGCAGCGGCATGCACACACACATGTCGATCTGGAAAGATGGCAAGCCGACTTTCGCAGGCAATGAATATGCCGGTCTGTCGGAAACCTGCCTCCATTACATCGGTGGTGTGATCAAACACGCCAAGGCGCTGAACGCGTTCACCAACCCCACCACCAACAGCTACAAGCGTTTGGTACCGGGTTTTGAAGCGCCTGTGCTGCTGGCTTACTCAGCCCGCAACCGTTCGGCATCATGCCGCATTCCATACGGCGCCGGCGAGAAGGCGAAGCGCGTTGAGTTCCGCTTCCCAGATGCGCTGGCAAACCCATATTTGTCTTTCTCGGCACTGCTGATGGCGGGCCTCGACGGGATCAAGAACAAGATCCACCCGGGCGACGCGATGGACAAGAACCTCTACGATCTGCCACCGGCAGAGCTGGCCGAGGTTCCAACCGTGTGCGGTTCCCTGCGCGAAGCTCTGGAAGCTCTCGAAGCGGATCACGAGTTCCTGCTGCAAGGCGATGTGTTCTCGAAAGA
>CAKZSF010000035.1 GCA_937920575.1 uncultured Sphingomonadaceae bacterium
CGGGTCAACTCCCGCTTCCAGAAAGGCCATCGACACCATTGGCTTCACAGTAGAAGCGGGCGGGTAGAGCCCCTTCAGCACCTTGTTGCGCAATGGAATGCGGTCATCCTCGCTCAACATTTTGTATTCGACGCGGCCAATGCCGTTGGAAAAGCTGTTGGGATCAAAACTGGGCATGGACGCCATGCACAGGATGTCCCCCGTTTCGCAATCAAGCACCACCACGGAGCCGGATTCGTTGCCAAGTCGCCGCGCGGCATAGTCTTGCAACGGGCCATCAATCGTCAGGTTGATCGGTGCGCCCGGTACATCGTCGCGATTGGCCAGTTCGCGCACAACATCGCCGCCTGCCGTCACCTCGACTCTTCTCGCACCGGGTTCACCACGCAATTCTTGATCGAATTGCTTTTCCAACCCGTCCTTGCCCAATTTGAAGCCGGGCGTGAGCAGTAAGGGAACCTTTTCTTCCTCATACTCCTCGCGCGAAGCCGGGCCGACATAGCCGATCAAATGGCCGACCGATGGTCCTGAGGGATAGTACCGAGAGAAGCCGCGTTGTGGGTACACGCCGGGCAAATCGGGCAAGCGCACGCTGATGGCTGAAAAGGTTTCCAGATCCAGTCCGGTCGCAACCTCAATGGGCTGGAAACCGCCGCTGCTGTCGATCTTGTCACGCAGATCCTGCAACTCGACAGGTGTTATCTTGAGCAACTGGCTGAGGGATGTGAGCGTTTGCTCCTTATCCGTCATTCGGTCTGGAATGATATCGATACGAAAATCTGACCGGTTTGAAGCCAGCGCGGCGCCGTTGCGATCCAGTAACCAGCCACGACGCGGTGGTATCAGGGATAGGTTCACGCGGTTGCTCTCGGCCAGCACCCGATAACGTTCATTCTCGGCCACAGCGATGTAGCCCATGCGCGCGGCGAGCAGCAGCCCGACTCCGCCTTGCAAGCCGCCTATGATCATACTCCGGCGATCAAAGCGATTGCGGAGCGAAGCTGCGGTCAGTCTGGAATTGCTTTCAAGCGCCATCAGCCGACTTCCTTCCAGCGCCTGAGCCGGAACTGATCAAGCAGGGAAACAAGCTTAGCCATCAGGGGAAATATCAGAACAGAGACTGCCAATTGCAATCCAATACTGATCAACAAAGGAGCGGTTGGGAGCACGCCGGCAATCATCGCGGCACAGATCAGATAAACCGCCAGGATCACACTCGCAGTCAGCCAATCTTGGCGAAATCCACGCCAAGGCAGGCGGGCTTCGACCGCCTCAATAGCCAAGATCGTCGTCGACCAGAGCAGCACCGCGCTACCAATCGGCTGACCACTCAACATGTCATCAAACAAACCCAGCGGGATGCCTGCCCAGAATGGCAACAGACCCGGGCGGTAGACCATCCATGCCAGAAACGCGATGAAGCCCAGTGGCGGGACAACGGGTGCAGAGGCGATCACTGGCAAAACCGGTGTCAGTGAGAAGAAGGCGATCATCACCCAGGGAATACCATAAGCCAGCGCAGGCGAATGGGTGCGGTTGATCTTCGTACCGTACTGATCGAACCGCGATTTTGGATTGAGAGGCTGCATCACTCCGTTCCTGAAGTGTTGTCTGCACTTGCCGGTGACACTTCTTCGGCGTTGGCCGTCACATCATCGAGCAGTTCCTCTGGTGCCTTTTGCGCATCAGGTTGCCACACGCTGTCGACGAACACATACCGCGTGGCGGCTGGATTGGTGAGCAGTCGGGCAACGGCTCCATCCCGATAAAGCTGTGTCGCGACACCCACGGCGATACCAGGTTGAAACAGACCGCCTGCACCGGATGTCACAAAAACATCGCCTTCCTTGATCGTGTTCATGCCGACATTGATCGGCCGAATGCGCAAGGTGCCATCGGCGTTGCCTTCGGCAAAAGCGATCAAGTCGTCAGTCGCTCGGCGAACAGGGACAACGCTGTTCTGGTCAGTGAGCAACAGAATGCGCGAGCTTGCATAGCCAGTTTCCACGACGCGACCCACCAGACCCTTGGGAGCGCGCACTGGCATTCCGGTTGTCACACCATCGCGGCGTCCGACATTCAGGAATGCGAAACGCCGCACACTGGAAGAACTTGATCCGATCAAGCGACCAACCGCAACCGGTTGCTCTGTCATGGCCTGTTGCACGCCCAACATGTCGCGCAGTTCGACGTTCTCTTGCTTGATGGCTTCGGCTTCGGCCAGTTTGACCCGGGCGAGCTCTACCTCTTCTTTCAGCCGGGCATTCTGTCGTCCAGCTTGGTAGAAGCCCGATATCGCATCAAGCACATCTTGCGATCCGTTCCGCACCGACGCGCCGGCATTGCCGGCAGGCGACGTCGCATCACCGGCTGCGCTACGCAGACCTGAAAAGGCGGATGGTTGCCAAATCGAGATGATAAGGAGAGCAGCACCGACAAGTGCCGCGATCACAGCCACCAGATAGCCCGCAAAGACGCTGACTTGCGCCTTGCGGGAAAATCCGGTGTTTCGCTTTGCACGTGCCACGGGCACTTATACTCCAACTCGTCGGCCCGGATCATCATTACGCCCCGGATCGCGCTGCGAAGGGGGCACCGATGCCAGTTTAGGCGGTCATCAAAACTCCGCGATAGATCGGGTCTTCCATCGCGCGGCCAGTGCCCAGCGCAACGCAAGATAGCGGATCTTCTGCAACGGTGACGGGCAGGCCGGTTTCCTCACGCAAGAAGTCGTCCAATTGGCGAATCAGCGCGCCACCGCCGGTTAGAACGATTCCTTGATCGACAATATCAGCCGCCAATTCTGGCGCAGTGTTCTCGAGCGCAATGCGTACGCCTTCGACAATGGCGCCGATTGGCTCTGACAGAGCCTCTGCAATATTGGCCTGCGAGATCGTGATTTCTTTAGGGACACCATTGACCAGGTCGCGACCTTTTAAGGTGATCGTTTCTCCGACGCCATCTTCGGGGACCATTGCCACGCCATAATCTTTCTTGATCCGCTCTGCCGTAGCATCGCCGATCAGCAGGTTGTGGTGGCGGCGAACATAGGAGACAATCGCCTCGTCCATCTTGTCACCGCCGACACGCACGCTGGTGGTGTAGGCCAGACCGCGAAGGCTCAGAACGGCAACCTCAGTTGTACCGCCGCCAATATCGACGACCATGCTGCCAACCGGCTCTGTCACTGGCATATCAGCGCCAATGGCCGCTGCCATGGGTTCCAAAATCAAGAACACGTCGGACGCGCCAGCATTGCTGGCGGCATCGCGGATCGCGCGGCGTTCAACCGACGTTGAACCCGACGGCACACAAATCACGATCTCAGGAGGGTTGAACGGGCTGGTGCGCTTGCCGGTGACCTTGCGGATAAAGTCCTTGATCATCTGCTCAGCGATTTCGATGTCCGCGATTACACCGTCGCGCAAAGGACGGATAGCTTCGATGTTGTCAGGGGTCTTGCCCATCATCATCTTCGCGTCGTTGCCGACAGCCTTAACGCGCTTCATGCCGTTGACTGTCTCAATCGCAACAACAGAAGGCTCATTCAGGACGATCCCGCGATCCTGCACGTAAACAACCGTGTTGGCTGTGCCCAAATCGATCGCCATGTTTTGAGACCCAAAAGAAAACAGGCGAGAGAAGAAAGAACTCATTGAATTATCCATCAAAATCGGAGTGATCGGGTGAACAGAATCACCCGCCGAACCCCTATGGTTGGCGGTATTGAATGCCCCTTAACGCAAGGGAGGGGTAAAGGCCAAAAAATTGTCACCTTTTTTTGGGAGATTATCGACACTTGCTTGGTGCCTTGGCCTCGTATCTGGGGCGGCTTGTCGCTATCCTGAACAATCCATGCCACAGATCCGTCGCCTTCCTGAAAATCTGATCAACCGGATTGCTGCCGGTGAAGTGGTCGAGCGACCGTCTTCAGCGCTCAAGGAATTGGTTGAGAACGCGATCGATGCTGGTGCAACGCGGATCGACATTGAGCTGGGTGAGGGCGGGCTCGATAGGCTGCAAGTGACTGACAATGGTTGCGGAATGTCGCCCGAACAAATGGCGCTTGCGCTTGAACGCCATGCGACATCCAAACTTCCCGATGAGGCGATCGAATTGGTTGCGACTCTAGGCTTTCGCGGAGAGGCTTTGCCGTCGATTGCCAGTGTCTCCAAATTCACGCTTGAGAGTCGCCCTCCTGGAATGGAGAACGGTTGGCGCAAGGTCGTCGACCATGGGGCGCTTGTTTCTGAGGGTGTTGCCGGAATGCCGCCAGGCACCCGGGTCCGTGTGGAGGAACTGTTCGCCAAAATCCCCGCGCGGCGCAAATTCCTGCGAACCCCGCGCAGCGAATATGCCGCGTGCAACGACGTCGTGAAGCGTCTGGCCATGGCGCGGCCCGATATTGGCTTCACTCTGGAACACAATGGGCGGCGATCCTTGCAGGTACAGCCTGAGGACACATTGGAGGAACGCGTTGCGCAGATTGTCGCGCGCGAACTGGCGGACAATGCCGTGCAGCTGGATATGGAGCGCCCGACTGATAGCGGCATGATGCGCCTGACAGGTGTCGCCGGTCTGCCGACTTACAATCGCGGTGTGTCTGACCGGCAGTATCTGTTCGTGAATGGGCGTCCGGTGAAGGATAAGCTGCTGACCGGTGCAGTGCGCGGAGCCTATGCCGATATGCTCGCGCGTGATCGGCATGCGGTGCTGGCGCTGTTTCTGACAATCCCGCCAGAGGATGTCGACGTCAACGTACACCCGGCCAAGACCGAGGTGCGGTTCAGAGATTCCCGATCCGTGCGCGGCTT
>CAKZSF010000036.1 GCA_937920575.1 uncultured Sphingomonadaceae bacterium
GGTTGCTGGTGCAACCGCGACGCTGGTCGACCGCAACGGCAATCCTTTGCCGGTCGATTGCTATCTCGATCCATCGCAGCGCAACCAAGTGACTGGCACGAATGGCGAATACCGTTTTGATATCGTGCCGGGTGCAGCGGGCGCATGCCCTGTTGGCGAAGCGGAATATGTGATCGAGATCACTCCGCCTGCTGGCTACAGCTTTGCCTCAACAATACTGCCTCCTCAGGCGACATCGCTGAATCCGACCGGCCTAGGCAATCCATTGGCGGTAGTGGCAACGCCACTGGCACCAACGGACGCAAGCCCCGTCTATTACCTTTCGTTCCTGCTGCAGAGCGGCGATCCGAATGTGATCAACAACCACATTCCGCTCGATCCCTTCCTGACGCGTAACGATCTGATTGTGATGAAGACATCACCGAAACGCTCGGCCAGCACGGGTGATCTGGTTCCGTACGAGATCACTGTGCGCAACGAAGAACCGTTCCAGCGCGCTGACGTGGATGTGGTCGACGTTCTGCCATCGGGCATGACGTATATCACCGGCACCGCATCGGTTGATGGCGTCGCTGTCGAGCCAGAGCTGGCCAATGGTAACCGCGAATTGATTTGGCGTGATCAAGTGATCCCGGCGAACTCCACGGTGTCTTACAAGCTCACTCTGATTGTTGGCGCAGGCGTTACTCAGGGACAAGCCGTCAACACCGGCTTGGCTGAAAATGGCAGCGATGGTGACGAGATTTCGAACCGCGGGACTGCCAGCGTACAAATCGTGCCCAGCACGCTGTTCGATTGTTCTGAACTGATCGGGCAAGTGTTCGAGGATTACAACGGCAATGGCTATCAGGATGATGGCGAGCCGGGTATTCCGTCTGTTCGCCTTGCCAATGTCAAAGGCGAACTGATCACAACCGATGAACATGGCCGCTATCACATCGCCTGCGCGGCGGTGCCTGATGCGCGCATCGGCTCGAACTATGTCCTCAAACTGGACGAGAGCACGCTGCCGCAAGGGTGGGCGATCACAACCGATAATCCGCGCTCTGTCCGCTTAACACGCGGTAAGATGAGCGAGCTCAACTTTGGCGCGGTCGAGGTTGATCGCGTGGCTATCACTATCGACAATGATGCGTTCAATGCCGACGGCACGCTAACCGCTCCGGCGCTGGCGAAATTGCAATCGCTCAAATCGATGGACGAGAAAGCGATGGTTGTAAGGGCCACTTACACAATCGCCGAAGGCACGGATTCGGGCACGGTGCGCTCGCGCATCGAGACGATCCGAGACGCTCTCAATCAAACATTCGCGACAGGCTGGGACGGCCCAGCTCCTGTCATCCAGGTCAACGGCGTTTCGGCCACATCCAGCCAGGGAGGGGAGTAATGGCAATGCACCTATCCAATAAATCCTCTCACTCGATGAAGGCCCGTGTTGGCCAGAACCGGACGACCAAATTGTTGCTCGGCGCGTCTAGCATCGCCTGCATCGCAGTG
The DNA here is from genome assembly GCA_937920575.1 of uncultured Sphingomonadaceae bacterium. Classification (GTDB taxonomy): domain Bacteria; phylum Pseudomonadota; class Alphaproteobacteria; order Sphingomonadales; family Sphingomonadaceae; genus CAKZSF01. The sequence goes on from CAKZSF010000036.1 coordinate 1,498, forward strand.
GCGGCACCAGCCTCTGCTAGCGATCTCAACGAAATCGCCGATTTTGAGCGGCTTTCAGCCCTGTCGACCTTCGCACCGACTGCCATTGATACAGAAAGTTCCGCAGCAAAACCTGCCAACAAACCTGTTGCCAAGGCTCTGGATGCGGTTGCGAAAGCAGTATCCAAGCCAGTCGCGCCGATCTTGTCGGTCGGGCTGGCGGATTCGGAGAACACCGTTCAGCGTGGCACACCGTCGCGGTTTATCGGTTATTCCAATTACAGCGCCTTTGTCGATCACTCGGAACTACGCGTGTTCCCGATCGACGCTGATCTCGACGGTGCACCGCACGCCATTGTTCCAGCCAACGCTGATGGCGTGATGGAATGGATGCCGACCAGCTATGCGTCTGATCACATGGCGGTTGTTCACCGGGTCTACACCGCTGACGGCAGCTATGATGAAACCGCTCCGCAAGCGCTGAATGTGCTGGCCGCTGGCCGCGTGTTCAAGCAGCAACCGGTTAGCCGGCCTGATTTTGGCAAGGTTGATTCCGCCGCCATCCGCACCATCGATTTGTCCAACGGACAAGCCGCATTGATCGAAGGCACACTTGATCAATCCGATGCTCGCCTGCGTATCGCAGGGCAGCTGGTGGCGCACAATCTGAGCAGTGGGAACTTCGCCGAGACGCAGATTGTACCAACGAGCTGCCGTTCGGTTGGTTTGGACGTGGTTGGCCCATGTGGCCAGACATCAACTGAGCTGCCCATCCAGCAGCTGGCGCAATCAGCCAAGAATAACCCCGCCAGCGACGGTGTTGCGATCTCCGTGATGCCATCCGGCTCAAAAGAGCCAGCCCAGGATCCAGAGCAGGCGGCCAACCCAGCCGACTATGCCATCGAGGTGCGCACCGAAAGCGCGCATGTCGATCCCGTGCTGTCGGTGGGTCTGGTTGAGGATGTACGCCTTGTGACGCGTGGCAAGCCTGCCACCTTTATCGGCTACACGAACTATCCATCCTTGATTGAAAAGTCGGAACTGCGGATATTCACTGCAGGCGACACGCCAGCATCCACTCCGTTTGCAACGGTCGCGATGGATGGCGATGGTGTGGGCAGCTGGCTGGTCGATCAGTCCGCACCACAAGACATGTTCTATGTGTTGCGCGTCTATGGTCGCGACGGTCAATTTGACGAGACCGCTCCTGAAGAGCTGACCGTGCTGGATGTCGATCCAGACGCGGAAGCTGCACCGAGCCGTCCGACATTTGGCTCGAAAGACGAAGCCGCCATCCGCACCATTCGTATGAAGGATGTGGCAAAGGTAACCGTCACTGGCGTGGCCGATCCTGAACAGGACATCGTGCGCGTTGCGGGTCAGCTCGTGCCGGTTGACGACACCGGACGCTTTGTGAGCGAACAAGTCGTCAGCAGCGACACGAAGAGCATTTCGATCACGGTTGGTCAGGGTGACCAAGTCCTGTTTGCCGCTGTGCGCGATATCGATGCCCAGCAAGACAAATGGTTCGTGGTTGGTCAGGGCGAAATTACGCTTGGACGTTCTTTCTCCAGTGGCCCTGCGCGTCAGGTCAGCGGCGATACGCTCGCCGAAGGCAGCTTCGCGATTGGCCGCGCGGCGTTCTACGCCAAGGGCAAGATTTCGCGCGACTGGCGTCTGACGACCGCGCTCGACACGGGTGAGGCGCCAGTGGAGGATTTGTTCTCCAACCTGGATCGCAAAGACCCACGTCAGTTGTTGCGCCGTCTGAATTCAGAGCAATATTACCCCACCTATGGTGACGATTCGACGCTGGTCGAGGATGCACCCACGCAAGGCCGCTTCTATCTGCGGTTGGATAACGGCATCAGCCAAGCTGTGATCGGCAATTTCGTTGCGCAAGCAACGGGCGCTGAACTCGCTCAACTTGATCGCGGTCTGTTTGGCGCGCTGATCGATGTGAATTCGGCTGAGACCACCAGCTTTGGTGAGCGCAAGGGACAATTGCTGGCGTTTGCTTCCGACCCGGGCACTGTTCCGGCGCGCGAGGAATTCCGTGGTACTGGCGGGTCGCTCTATTTTCTTGAGCGGCAGGATGTGTCTGTCGGATCAGAGCGTGTGCGGGTGGAAATCCGTGATCGCGAAACCGGCATCGTGCTGGAGGCGCAAGAGCTGCACCCGCGTGAGGACTATGATTTCGATCCGTTCAACGGTCGTTTGACCCTGCTTAAACCGCTGTCTTCAGTGGCCAGCAGTGGCCGCACCGTGCGCGATGGCAGCGCTGCAGGCAACATTCCGGTGCTTGTCGTGCGCTACGAATACTCGCCGACAGTTGGTGACCTTGAAGGGTACACCGTTGGCGCTCGCGGTACGGCTTGGTTGGGCGATACCTTGCGCATTGGCGCAACGGCTCAGCGCGACACAGTTGAGGCCGCGAACCAGACGATCTTTGGTGCAGACGCGATGCTGCGCTTTGCCGCTGGTACGTATGTGAAGGCGGAATTCGCACAATCCGAGGGACCCGGTTTTGGCCAGTCCAATTCGGTCGATGGCGGATTGACCTTCGCGCAAATCGCGACACCGGGCACAACCCGCTCGGCGAATGCATGGCGCAGTGAATTTGCCGTCGACTTTGCTGAACTGGCGAAGAAACAAGGCGATCTCGGCAAAGTCTCTGCATTCTATGAGACGATTGACGCAGGTTTCTCATCGGCCGGACGTCTTACTCAAACCGACACCACACGTTGGGGTGTCGCGGCGAACTTGCCGATTGGCCAGCGCGGTCAAGTGGCTGCCAGCTATGACGAATTCGACGCCGAAGGACGTGGGGGCAACCGCACTGCGGAAATCGATCTGTCGAACAACTTCATCACCAAAGGCGGCAATCTGAAGACCTCGCTCGGCGTGCGTCATGAGGATTTGACTGCGGGCAACCTGTTCAACTCGACGCAGAATGGTGCGCGCACCGATGCCGCAGTTGAGCTGGAATACACGCCATCGCCGAGCAACTTTACGGTGCACGCTTTTGGTCAGGCTACGCTTGATAATGATGCTGGACGTCGGGACAACAACCGCGTTGGCGGCGGTGCAACTGCACAGCTGACTGAACGACTCTCGTTCAAAGGCGAGGTTTCGGGCGGCGATGGCGGGCTGGGCGCAGACGTGCTGTTCAACCACCGTATTGGCGACGGGTCAGAGACTTATGTCGGCTATACGCTGCTGGCAGATCGCACTGATACAGGCCTGGAATCGCAGAATTTCTTCACGGGTCGCCGTGGTGGCGCGCTGGTCGTGGGCTCTCGTCAGCGTTTCTCTGACAGCTTCTCCGTCTTCGGTGAAAACCGTGTCGGTGTTGGCGGCGAGACAGACTCGATTGCGCGCAGCTTTGGCTTGCAATTCAACCCGACCGAAAAGACCGCAATTGGCGCAACGTTTGAAAATGGTCGGATCGATGATCCCGCAACGGGCGTGTTCCGCCGGACTGCTGGCTCGCTTTCTCTGGGTTATACCGGCGAGGATTTCCGCGCGGGCAGCTCGCTCGAAGTACGCCGCGAAGAAGGGCAGACACAAGATCAAACCGTGTGGCTGTTGCGATCTAACCTGAGCTATGCGGTTAATCCCGACTGGCGGTTTGTGGGCGAGGTCAATCTCGCACGCGCTGATACCGATGGTACGGATATTCGCGCGGCTGAATTCACCGAAGCGATTGGTGGGTTTGCCTGGCGTCCGGTCGATAATGACAGCGTCAACGGCCTGATCCGCTTCCAATATTTCGAGGATCTTGGTCCTGTCGGTCAGTTCACTGGCTCCGGCCAGACCGAAAGCCCGAAACAAGTCAGCAAAATCTTCAGCGCTGATTTCAATTTTGATCTGTCAGAGAAGCTAACGCTGGGTACGCGTTATGCCTACCGTGGCGGCAAGGTTTCGCTGGGTCGCAATTCGGACGACTTTGTCAGCTCTGATGCGCATCTCGCGGTGATCCGTCTGGATTACAACGTGATCCGCGAATGGGATGTGTTGGCAGAGGGCCGCGCATTGTGGGTCGAGCAAGCCGACGATCTGCGCCTTGGCGCGTTGGCCGGGGTATACCGTCATATTGGCGACAATGTGAAAGTGGGCGTGGGCTATAGCTGGTCGGATTTCTCCGATGATCTGACTGATCAAAGCTATTCCAGCCACGGCCCGTTCCTGAACATTCTCAGCCGTTTCTAACCGGTTTAAGGCCTTCCCCCTTTTGGCCTTATGCTAAGGGCGCGTTCTGGAGTTTCTCTAGAGCGCGCCCAAATGCTTTGTGATCTCCGCTTCGCTAACGACGTCGGCGTATTTCGCGTTCATGTCGAACAGATTGGCCTCATGTGGCCCCTCGTGCCGGTCGCCGACAGCCTCGCTCACGACTGTGGTGATAAAGCCGTGTGAGATCGCATCCACGCAGGTCGCGCGCACGCAGCCGCTGGTGGTGAGGCCTGTCAGAATGACGCTGTCAACGCCCATCGCTGTCAACGTGGAGGCCAGGGATGTGCCGAAGAAGGCGCTGGGGTATTGTTTGGAAATCACCAACTCATCCGCCGTCGGATCGAGGCCTTCGGGCCATTCGCCCATCGGGTTGCCTGCCACAAAGCTACTAAGCGGTTTGACCTTCTCAAAGAAACGCCCGCCATCCGCGCCGCCTGGCTGATAAACAACATTGGTCAGGACAACGGGAATGCCCGCTTTATGGGCCGCCGCACGCACACGCAGGGCCGAAACCAACGTGTCATCAACATCGGCAAAGAGATCGCAATCCCGATCAAAATATGCCTGCACGAAGTCAATCAGCAGCAAAGCGGGCCTCTTACCGAAGCCCGCCTTGTTTCCGTATGCTTTCGCATAGCTTGCGTTGAGATCACTCATGAGCTTGCAATCTGCCAGAGCTGGTTCAAGCGGACCAGCCTAGAATTTGAAGCCAACTTCCACGCCCACCAATCGGCGTGCGCCGGGTGAGATGAAGGAGCCGCCAAACTCAATCGCAGGAATGACTTCGTTGAGATACTTCTCGTTGAAGACATTGTCCGCGAACACGAAGGCGCTGATATTGCCGAATTCGACACCAGCGCGCAGGTTGAGCACTTCAAACGTGTCGCGCCGCGCTGCGCTGTAGTCGGCTTCGCCGAAGAAGGCAGGGAGGGCGACAGTTGAGATCGGCAACAATCCTGAGAACAGCGTTGGAGCTGTCTGATCCTGCACCGAATGGAACCATGTTGGCCCCGTAATGCGGTAATCCGCGCGTGCGATGAAGTTGACGTCGTCGTTCACAGGAAAATCAAACTCAGTACCGAGGTTGATCGTGTAATCGGCGGTATAGGGCGATTTGTTGCCCACTGTCGTTGGTCGCGAGTTGTTTGCCTTTATCTCGCTGTCCGTCACGTTCAAGGAAGCGAAGAATTTCCAGCCTTTGACCGGTTGTGCCGTCGTGTTCACTTCGAAGCCATAGACATCAACTTCGTCGATGTTGGACACCACGCGCAGCAGACCGAACGGCCCAACGAAGAATTCGAAGAACTGCATATCTTCGATGTTGGTGTAGTAACCCGCCAGATCGAATGTGATCGCTCCGCCAGCAATCTCGCCCTTGATCCCCGCTTCAAACGCGGAGGAGACTTCCTTGTCGTATTGATCCTGGATTGTCACATCCGCGCCGATAAACTGCACGAAATTGGCGTCGATGATCGCGGAAGAGCCCTGATTGTTGAAACCGCCGGATTTGAACCCGATGCCCCAGTTGGCGTAGATATTAAGCGCGTTGGTCGGCTGCCAGCTCAGGCTGACTTTGGGCTGCAGCTGCTTGAACGTCGCATCCACTGGCGTGATCGGGCCAAACGCTTGGCCAGGATTGATCGGGCCACCTGCGAACGGATCGAGCGCGTTGGGAACGAGCGATTCCGAAGACCGATCCTCGATATCATAGCGTAGCGCGAGGCCGGCGGTGACGTTGCCGATCTCATATTCTGCATTGCCGAACACGGCGTAAACATTGGTGTCAAACGCATCGGCCAGCAGCAGCGATGTGGGGTTGGCAGAGCCGGGCGCGTTGAACAGATCAGGGCTGACACCTGCGCCCGTATCGCCGCCAATGCTAACGCCCGTCTCCCGATCGATCCTGAGGAAGTAGGCACCCAATTGCCAGCTTAGCGGCCCACTATCGTTCGAAGCGAGACGGATCTCAGCGCTGACGTCCGTCTGCTCGCGAATTTGCAGCTGCGTGCCGTCACAAGTCGTCGGGCTGTAAGCGCCAAAGGTAGAGCCATTGGCGGGCGCGAAAATAAACGGCACCGGGATTTGCCCGACGAAACCTGGTTGGTTGACCGGGAAGCCGGTGTTCGCAGCGGTTGTCGCAAAGCAACTGTTCACGACATTGTTCGCCGCTGGATCGGCCGCACCAATAAAGCGTGCGAAGTCGGCAGACGTACCATCGGCGGTCAGACTTTGGTCGACATCGGAATAAAGCGCCCAAGCGGTCAAAATGGTCGAGCCGAAATCATGTTCGATCTTTGCGGAAACATCGAAGCTGTCCTGCTCGTTAGTCGGACGGATGTTGCCGTAGTAACGGAACGGATGCTCGTTGACGTCCTCAAAGAAGGCCGGGTTAAAAGCGGCAAAGTTCGGCAGGTGGAACGAGGAATTGAAGTTGACCGACGCACCGCGCACTCGTGCGTAACGCGCCTTCACATCCAGCTCTGTTGCATCACCCAGATTGGCCACCACGCGGCCATCAACCGACCAAACCTCCTGATCATCGACCACTTTGCGATCAAGGAATTCGTTGCGGAAGAAGCCGTCAGTTGTCCGGTAATAGCCGGACAGAACGAAACCGAGATTGTCTCCCAATGGGCCGGAAACATGGCCGGTTGCCTCGACCGTGCTTTCATTGGCGTAGGAAGCCTTGACGCCGCCTTCGAAAATGTCGCTCGGCTTCATGGTTTGCAGAACAATCGCGCCGGCAGCAGCGTTGCGGCCATAAAGCGCGCCCTGCGGCCCTTTCAGAATTTCAACTTGGCGCAGGGTCCCTTGGGTCTGGTTCAGCTGAGCAGTGTTGGTCTTCAGGATACCATCCACCACCAGCGCGACTGAACTTTCCGCGTCGCGCGCGCCATTGATGCCGCGAATGTTGATTTGTGTATCGCCAGCCTCGGCAGTGCCGGTCACGATGGTCACACCGGGGGTCAGCTGAGCAAAATCTTCGGCGTTGTCAGCGCCGGTCTTTTCCAGCGCATCGGCCGTCAAAACCGAAACAGAGGCCGGCACATCTTGCAGTCGCTCGTTCTGGCGGCGCGCGGTCACGATGATGACGTTGTCGTCCGTTACGTCCGCAGCTCCGTCTGCTGTGTTGTCCTGCGCCAACGCCGGAGCGGATGACAAGGCGATGACGGCGCATGATGCAGCAGCCAACAAAGTGTGATGACGCATGGATATTCCCCTATCAATGTGCGGAGCATTTGCGCTCCGGCTTCGTAACGATTGGCGTACCGTCCCGATTCCGTCGCAACGCGATCGGCGCGGCGGAACAGGCCCCCTCATGGCCTCGAAGGCGCTGTGACTCACTCACGAGCTCCAACGCTTGACTTCCCCTATTGTATACATTTATCCAAAGTCAACAGTCTCCACCTTTCCTTCTTAAAAGTAACAGGCGCAATTGTGGCAAAAGCTTCCGATCGAGCATATCAGGCGATCCGCGCGATGATCCTTTCTGGCGAATTGTCATCCGGCGACGCGCTGGGCGAGGAGGCGTTGGCAGAAAAGTGCGGCGTGTCACGCACACCGATTCGCGATGCATTGCGGCGGCTGGAGGCTGAGCTTTTGGTGCGCAGGACCGAATCGCAGCGTAGCTTCGTGGCGCACTGGTCGCTGGATGATGTGAGCGATGCATTTGAGCTCCGGGCTATGCTCGAAGGGTATGCTGCGAAACGAGCGGCGGAGCGCATGGATGATGCGACGTTGCAGCAACTCAAGGCGTGCAACAAGGCGATTTGGGTCGCGATCAAAGGAACCGAAGCCGATGTCGATACGTTCTTGGATCGCAATCGGGAGTTCCATGCCTTGATCCTTGAAACCGCTTCATCGCGGCGTCTGTCCAGCCTGTTGGGCGTTTTGATCGAGCAGCCGGTTATCTGGCGCACGGCGCATCACTACAGCCGTGAGGCGTTCGAGCAGTCGCACAAGGAACATGATGATTTGCTATCCGCCTTCGAGCGGCATGACGGACCGTGGGCAGAGGCGGTCATGGCAGGCCATATCCGCCGCGCGTTCCATGCTTATTCAGATGCACATCGCGGAATGCTTGCGGAACGAGAGGCGGCATAATGTATACAGAAATACCGAAATCTGTTGAAATCGTTGAAGTCAGTCCACGCGATGGCCTGCAAAACGAGCAGGTGCAGGTGGGAACGGCTGACAAGCTGGCGTTGATCAGCAATGCGATTGAGGCGGGTGCGCGTAGGATTGAAGTGACAAGCTTCGTCAATCCGCGCGCCGTCCCTCAAATGGCGGACGCAGAGGAGGTCTGTGCCGGCCTGCCTCAACGAGACGACGTCACTTATATTGGTCTTGTCATGAACCAGCGCGGCGCGGACCGTGCTCTTGCCACGGGCCGGATCGATCAATTGGGTGCGGTCGCGGTCGGCACTGACACATTCGCGATGCGCAATCAGGGACAAACAAGCGATGGTTCGGTCGAGGCGGCGATAGCGATTATCGAAACGGCGAAATCAGCTGGCAAAACCGCACAAGCCACCATCGGTGCCAGCTTTGGTTGTCCATTCGAAGGCGAAGTGGCTGAAGAGCGCGTGATCGACATGGCTAAGGCCATAGCCGAGGCGGGCCCGGTGGAGATGGCATTGGCTGACACGATTGGCGTGGCCAACCCAGCGCATGTCGCCAGCCTTGTCGCCAAAGTCCGCGAGGCGGTCGCACCGCTTCCCGTTCGTATCCACTTGCACAACACGCGCGGCACGGGGCTTGCGAATGTTTGGGCGGCGATTGGCGCGGGTGCAACCACTATCGACGCGTCTATCGGCGGCCTCGGTGGATGTCCCTTCGCTCCGGGTGCGGCGGGCAATGTCGCGACTGAAGACGTACAATATATGTTGGAGCGCGCCGGGATCGAGACCGGGCTGAAGCTCGACAAACTGATTGAGACCCATCGCTGGTTGACCGGCGTTATGGATAAGGAATTGCCCGCCATGGTGGGCAAAGTGGGCGGATTTCCAAAACCGTCAGAGAAAAACAAAAAGGATGCTGCCTGATGCGTTATCGTTTGGGTGTGGATGTCGGTGGGACATTCACGGATTTACTGCTGTTCGACAATGAGACAGGCGCGTTCTGGCGGGACAAGACTCCCTCTACGCCGCATGACAGTTCAGAAGGCATTCTTAACGGCGTGAATGCGATCACCGCTGCGGCGGGTGTCGATCCGGGTGAGATCGAATTTTTCCTCCATGGAACCACCGTGGCGACCAACGCCGTGCTGGAAGGTAAGGGCGCGCGCGTCGGCGTGATCACGACCGAGGGCTATCGTGATGTCATGCAGATTGCGCGCAGTTTTGTACCAGGCGGTTTGGCGGCGTGGATCGTGTGGCCCAAGCCGCAACCGCTGGCTGCTTTGGAAGATACGCTGACGGTGAAAGGCCGGATGGGCGCAGATGGTCAAGAAGTGCGCCCGCTAGACGAGGCGCAAGCGCGCGAAGTGCTGGAGAAATTGAAGGCGCAAGGCGTCGAGGCGATCACCGTCAGCCTCATCAACGCCTATGTGAATGGCGACCACGAAGCGCGGATCGGTGCAATTGCCAAGGACGTGTTTGGCGACAGCGTCCCGGTCTCGCTCAGCCATGAAGTTTTGCCGGAAATGCAGGAATATGAGCGGACGCTCTC
>CAKZSF010000037.1 GCA_937920575.1 uncultured Sphingomonadaceae bacterium
GCTCGATACATCCCAACGCTTTGCCTACAACGAAGAGCACAACATGTTTCGCGACACCGTGCGCAAGGTGTTCGCCGAACATATGGAGCCTCACCTCGACAAGCACGAGGAAGAGGGCATTGTCGGGCGCGAGGCGTGGAAGGCGCTGGGCGAGGCGGGCATGCTGTGCCCCACGATCAAGGAAGAGAATGGCGGGCTGGGGCTCGATTTTGGCTATTGCGCCATCGTTGGCGAGGAGATGAGCTACATGGGCTCTGCCGCTGGCTTCACGCTGCAGAACGACATCACCGCTAACTATTTCGAACGGCTCGGCAGCGAAGAACAGCTTAAGAAATATCTGCCCGGCATGATCACCGGCGACGTCATCACCGCGATTGCGATGACCGAGCCGGGCGCTGGCAGCGACTTGCAGGGCATCCGCACCACGGCGGTGAAGGACGGCAATGACTTCATCATTAGCGGATCGAAGACCTACATCACCAATGGCCAGCACGCCGATTGCGTGATCGTGGTGGCCAAGACCGACCCGAACCAGGGCGCGAAGGGCACTTCGCTGATCCTCGTTGATGATGGCACGCCGGGTTTTGAGAAGGGCCGCAACCTCGACAAGATCGGGCAGCATTCGGCGGACACGTCAGAGCTGTTCTTCAGCGATGTGCGCGTGCCGCAATCGAACCTACTGGGCGGCGAGGGGCGCGGCTTTATTCACCTGATGGAAGAGCTGCCGCAAGAACGCCTCGGCATTGCGGTCGCCGCGCAAGCGGGCGCACAGCGCGCCTTTGATGAAGCGGTGAAGTTCACGAAAGAGCGCAAGGCCTTTGGCCAGACCGTGTTCGAATTCCAGAACACCAAATTCACGCTGGCCGATTTGAAGGCGGAGCTGCAAGTCGGTTGGGCGCATATCGATTGGGCGCTGCTCAAACATATGCGCGGAGAGTTGACCACCGACGAAGCCAGCGCGGCCAAGCTGTGGCACACAGAGATGCAATGGAAAGCATGCGACGTGGCGCTGCAACTGCACGGCGGCGCGGGTTATATGAACGAATACGCGATCGCGCGCCTGTGGCGCGACGCCCGCGTAACGCGCATCTTCGGCGGAACCAGCGAGATTATGAAAGAAGTGATCTCGCGCGGGATTTAGCTGATAGCGTCTGCAAGGGCGGTAACAGTTCGAGGATGTCAGAAGAAAAGCGGACCATCGGCTAACGACCCGATTCCGGACATAAGCCTCTCAAGCCACCTCAGCCTTCTGGCGTCTCACTTCAATCGGCGTTTTATTCGGCTGAGTGCTTGGGGGGTGATGCCGATATAAGACGCAAGATCAGCCTGACTAACGCGGTCAGCAATGTCGGGCATGGTTTCAATCAGCAAAGCAAAGCGATCTTCTGCCGACAGGCTGAGCAATTGGTATTCGCGTTGTTCCTTGCGTTTGCCATAGGTACCCAAAAAACCGACCAGCGCATTGGCTAGCCCAATGTCACTTTGTGCGACGTCGGCTAGAACCTTGTAAGGCAAAGCAATGGCCGTGGTCGGCTCGCTGGCGACCAGACTAAAGGTGCATGGGTCACCATCTACCAGCGCAACCATGCTTCCGATTATCGATCCTTCTGGAAGGAAGGATTTAATATGCTCCTTGCCATCAGAGCGGATGTAGTAGGCTTTCAAAAGACCCGATTTCACGAAGTAGACTTTCGAATCGCTATCGCCCTGCATGAAGGCATGATCGCCGGATTCTAGCACAATTTTGCGCCCGTTTTTTACCATAAGCTCTTGAAATAACGACAAATGAACCTCGGTTAATTACGACGGCGCGCGAAGCAGCAATACCTTAGCGCCATGAAACTTGGAAACAAAAACATCGTATTGACTGGCGGCAGTTCTGGTGTCGGTCTTGATTTGCTTCGCACGCTTAGCTCAACCAATCGCATCATCAATTTGTCTCGCCGTGCGCCGCCTCGGGACGCTTTGCCGCCGTCAGCGAATATCCAGCATATTGAGACAGACTTGGCGGATGAGGCCAGCGTGCGCACCGCGATTGCTCAGATCACAAAGGAAAAACCAAACGGGATCGACGTGTTGATCAATTGCGCCGCAGTCCAGTGTCTGCCGCGCTTCACCGATCCAGACTTTGACCCTGCCAGCATTGCGGCAGAGATCGCTATTAATCTGACAAGTCCAGCGCAGATCATTCACGCTCTTCTACCCAGCCTTCGGAAGAGCAAGCAAAGCGTCATTCTCAACATAAATTCCGGGCTTGGTCTGGTGCCCAAGGCGGAATCGGCGATTTACTGCGCAACCAAAGCAGGCCTCGATAATCTATCCCGAGGATTGCGAGCACAATTGGCGGGAACAGGTGTGCATGTCAGCCAAGCGTTCCTGCCGCTGGTCGGCACGCCCATGACCACAGGGCGCGGGAGCGGCAAGCTGTCTTCAACCGAAGCCGCCCGCCAAATCATCTCTGGGATTGAGCGCGGCAAAGCAGACATCGACATTGGAAAAGTGCCGCTACTGCGCCTGATCAATCGCATTTCCCCATCGATTGCCAACCGTATCATGCAAAAAGGTGACTCATGAAAACGCTGCTTAAGGTCATGCTGACGATCGCTGCAATCTTTGCCTCGACATTCATTCTGGGCAGAGCGCTGGGCATTTTGACAGAGGATAATGTGCGTGAGTGGTTGGAGCTGGCGAGCACTTTGTCAGCGCTAACTGTTGCTTCGGTGGTGATCGGATTGCTTGCCATCGATTTATTCGTCGCCGTCCCCACGCTGACGATTGTTATCGTGGGCAGCTATTTCCTCGGGTTTGAATGGGGCTTTGCTGCGGCAATGCTTGGATCTGCACTGGCTGCATTTGGTGGCTATGCGATTTGCAATCGCTGGGGTGAGGACGCGCTGAGCAGAGTGATCCGCGACGAAGCACAGCGCATTGAAATGCGCGATGCTTTTAACGCTCATGGCCCGGGCATGATCATGCTCGCGCGCGCTGCACCCATCTTACCTGAAGTGACTGCCTGCATGGCCGGAATCACTAAGATGCGGCTGGGCCGCTTTGCAATGTTCTGGCTGGTCGGAACGCTGCCTTACATGGGAATTGCCGCTTACGCCGGTTCAGTCAGCACATTGGATGATCCGCGCCCTGCAATTTTCGCTGCGTTAGGTCTTTATGCCGTCATGTGGGCGGGATGGTTCGTCTACCGCAAATGGTGGATGAAAGGCGGAACGAAGATGCTTGTTTGAAGATGAACAATTTCCGCTTTCACCTCCAAGCTCATACATTCGCCATTGACCCATCCTCCTTCATGATCCCGTAGGACACGCTGGGGGATTGCGGCCTGTAAGCCTGAAGAGGTCAACCACGGCCCCTGCGCATCGACTGGTGGCGTCCGCTGTAAGGAAACCCTATAAAGGCTTTATGATTGTTCGTAGCCTCATCGGTTTGGGAGCGGCTTTTCTTGCTCCGCTCGCGCAGGCAGATCAGTCATCGCACGCGGTTCCCCAAGCACCCTCAGTCCAAGAGCAAGCGCCGGCTCCGACAATCTATGATGTTGAGATCGTGGCGCGTTTTCCGCACGATGAAAGTGCATTCACGCAGGGGCTTCTTTGGCATGACGGCGCTCTGTTTGAGAGCACGGGACAATTCGGCGCATCAACGGTCCGCAAGGTCGATCTGGCTACGGGTGAAGTCACCAAGCGCCGCGCGATACCCTCTGATCAATTCGGAGAGGGGTTGGCCCTATGGAATGATGATCTTGTCAGTCTGACGTGGAAGAACGGGGTGATCCATCGGTGGCGGGCGAGTGACTTGGCACCAATACGGAGCGACGCAGGCTATCCTTTTCAGGGGTGGGGGCTGACTCGTTTCGAGGACACTTTGGCGGCCTCTGATGGCAGCGACACGCTGCGTTTTCTCGACCCGCAGGATTACAGCGTCCAGCGGACAGTGTCCGTCACGATCAATGGCCGCCCTCTGGCACGGTTGAACGAGCTTGAACTGGTCGATGGCTTGATCTTCGCCAATGTCTGGAAGACGGATTTCATTGTGGGGATCGATCCACAGACCGGGCATGTGAAGACAGTGATCAACCTCAGAAACCTAGAAGGTCCGGCTTTGCACACGCATGATGCGGTGTTGAATGGCATTGCCTGGGACGCTGAGGACAGGCGCCTGTTTGTCACGGGCAAGCTCTGGCCCTGGCTTTACGAAGTAAAGCTGATTGAGCGCATTTCTAGCCAATAGGCGGCGCCTCAGCTTCGCTTGTGCGTGCAGAGTGCCACTGAATTGCGTTTGACCTATTCCGGTATTGGATGGTGATCGACAATATTCAGCCCGTACCCTTCAATCGCGACAACATTGGGCTGTGAGTTCGACAGCAGGATCATATCCTCCACATCCAGATCGGCGAGGATCTGCGAGCCGATGCCGACATTGCGGACCTCGTCATCGGCGCTGTAGCTGCCGGTGGCCTGTCGTCCGGTGATGATCACGATAATGCCGGAGCCATGCTCGCCAATTGCCTGCATGGAACGTTGCAGCGTGCGTTTGCGCTCGCCCTTTTGCCCCAGCACATCGTCAAAGATGGAGATCGGATGCACGCGCGTTAGCGTTGGTTCGCCGGGTACCACTTTGCCCTTTTGCAACACGTAGTGCTCGCGATCATCCACGGTGTTGCGATAGATCGCCATCTGCCACGCGCCGCCATAGTCGCTTTCGAAGGAGCGCTCGTCGAGGCGTTCGACCAGATGATCGTGGCGCATGCGGTACTCGATCAGATCGCGGATCGTGCCGATCTTCAGATCATGCCGCCGGGCAAAGCTTATCAGATCATCGAGCCGCGCCATCGAGCCATCATCGTTCATGATCTCGCAAATCACGCCCGAAGGATTGAGGCCCGCCAGTCGCGAGATGTCGACCGCCGCTTCTGTGTGGCCCGCGCGTACCAGCACGCCGCCATCGCGTGCGGTCAGTGGGAAGACATGGCCGGGCGTCACGATGTCGTCGGGCCCCTTCGTGGCGTCAATCGCGACAGAGACGGTGCGTGCGCGGTCGGCTGCGGAAATGCCGGTGGTGACGCCTTCCTTCGCTTCGATTGAAATGGTGAAAGCCGTCTGCATGCTTTCCTTGTTGTTCCGGCTCATCGGCTCAAGGCCCAGCTTGTCGACCCGCGCGCGGTCAAGCGAGAGGCAGATCAGCCCCCGGCCATAGGTCGCCATGAAATTGATCGCAGCGGGCGTCGCCATTTGCGCCGGGATGATCAGATCGCCTTCATTCTCGCGATCCTCATCATCGACCAGAATATACATCCGGCCATTGCGCGCCTCGTCGATGATCTCCTCGATTCCGACGATTACGGGCGCGTCGTCGCTGTCCGTCAGGAACCGCTCGATTTTCGCCAGCGTGTCGGCGGTCGGGTTCCAGCCATCCTCCGTGCAATCGCGCAATGTGTTGGCGTGCAGGCCAGCGGCGCGCGCAAGGGCCGAGCGCGACATCGTGCCCTCTCCCACCAGCTTGCGGACTTTGGTGATGGTGTCGACGCCGGTTTTGGCAAGGGTCGAATCGTCTTGAAGTGTACTCATGGCCCAGCATGTCGCACAGCGATGTGAGTATCACAAGCAAATGATCACATTAAAATGTGAATTTCTCGTCTATTCGAGCGATTCCGGGCCGAATGCTGCGGGCAAAAGGGCGGACAATGTGACATCTTGTGTCACATCGACACCCACGCAGTGGATCACCGGATCGGTTCCGCCCAGGCCTGCGAGTTCATACAGCACTTGCCGGCACCGCCCGCACGGCGTGATCATTTCTTCGCCGGAGCCAACCACCGCGACAGCAGTCAACCCGCCGCGTTTGCCATCCGCCATAGCCTTGGCCACCGCGACTGTTTCGGCGCACAAAGTCATGCCATAGCTGGCGTTCTCGACATTGCAGCCGGTTACGACCGAGCCATCCGCGAATTGCAACGCCGCGCCCACTTGGAAGTTCGAGTAGGGCGCATAGGCCTGATCCTGCGCCCCGCGCGCAGCCGCGATCAGCGTGTCTTTGGGGTCACTCATGGTTGCAGCACCAGCCATCGCACAGGCTCCTCGCTCGCGACATTGCGCAAATATGTGTTCGCCGTCCAGATTGCCCATGGGCGTTTGCCATAATCGGGTCGAAAGCGATCCCGGCTCAGCCACAGCTTGCGCCCGATCCTTGCGGACAGGCCGTACTCGTCCTCGAACTGGCGAGAGATTTTCAGGATCGCGGGCTTGCCGACATGCGTCTCAATCTGGTTGAGAAATGTCATCAGCTCGCTTTCCAGCATCGCCGCGCTAACGCGCGTATCGCAGCTGTCGGCTGTGCGCTCCAACGCAATCGCAGGTGGCAGCAAATGCCCGTCGCGCGGCACCACAGTGACGAAGTTGGCCGATTGTTTTTCCGCGGCGAAGCACGGGTCAAAACTGTGCACTGCGCCCACTTGCAACTCGGCACTCACCGCATCGGCGAGGTTCCTTGCAAACGCGGTATCGCGCACATCTTTGCCGTCGCTCGCTTCCAAATAGACAAGATCCGCGCCGGTCGCTTTCAACGCCCTGAAATCGACCACGCCGTCGCTTGCGCCGATCAACGCGCCTTGTGCAGGGAATTCGCTGTCGTCTGGGGTCCAGCCGGTCATGTGCCACCAGCTCCAACCTGCGCCGACGAGCGCGAGCAACAGAAGTAGGCCGAGCGTGTATTTCAGACCCTTGCGAGGGTTATGTTTGCGTCCCATTGTTGCCCTCTACCCCTTGATATGCAGCACGCAAATCAGGGTGAACAACCGCCGCGCGGTCGAAAAGTCGGTTTCCACTTTGCCCTCCAGCCGTTCGAGCAGCAATTCGGCAGCGGTGTCGTGCACGCCGCGGCGCGCCATATCGATTGTCTCGATCTCGGACGGTGTCGCCTTGCGGATCGCCTGATAGTAGGAATCGCAGATCGCGAAATATTCGCGGATCGGCCGACGAAAGCGGGCCAAGCCCAGAATCAGTGTTTCGACCGGTTCAGCGTCTTTGGTGTCAGAAATCGCCAATGACAGCCGGCCTTCCAGGACGGACAATTTGACATACCATGGGCCATTGCCGCCCTTCTCTGCCGCGCGGGTCGGTTTGAAGATGTTGTCTTCAATCAGATCGAAAATCGCGACGCGGCGTTCTTGCTCCACATCGGCATTGCGCCAGATGATTGTCGCTTCATCCAGCTCAATATGCGCAATGCGATGATCTGTGCCAGGATCTGTGCCGGTGCCGCTCATAGGGCGCTTTTGCAACCGCCAGCCGCGCGGGGCAAGCCATCACGCAAATTCTTTGTCACCCATGCGCACATTCCATCGCGTGAAAGTCTTCCCCGCAATCCACAGCAGCAAAAATATATTCAGTCGCGTTTTTGGCGTGAAGCCCTTGCCAGCCCATGGCCACCCACGCCATCAGAGCGCCATGTCCGATCAAGATTTCCTCGTCCGTTCCGATTCTCCCTCCCCCGATAGAGACAGCGCGTTGCAACCGGTGCGATCGCTGCCACACAATCTGGAGGCAGAGGCCGCGTTTCTGGGCGCTGTGTTGATTGACAACCGGGTGCTGGAAGAGTTGCCAACGCCCATTGCCCCTGAGCATTTCTTTGAACCGTTGCATCAGCGAATTTTTGAGCGGATCAAGACGCTGCAGGATCGCAATGCGGTGGTTACGCCGGTGACGCTCAAACCCTATTTCGAAGGGGACGAAGCGCTCAAGGAATTGGGCGGCACGTCGTATCTCGCGCGCCTTACCGCTGATGGTCAGGGCTTGCTCGCCCCGCGTGAATTGTCGGAACAGATTTACGATCTGGCGCTGCTGCGCGAGCTGGTCAGCGTGGGGCGCGGGCTGGTCGAAGGCGCGCTCGACACCAGCGAAGATGTCGCGCCGATGGAGCAGATTGCGCAAGCGGAATCGGATTTGTTCCGCGTTGCTGAAGGTGCCACCGTCGGCAATGACGCGTCGAGTTTTAAGGACGCCTCGATCACCGCGATCAAGATGGCCGAAGCCGCGATGAATTCGGGCGGCGGCCTGTCGGGCAAGACAACCGGCTTGCAAGTGGTCGATGAGAAAATCGCGGGCCTGCATGACAGCGACCTTATCATTCTGGCGGGTCGTCCCGGCATGGGTAAGACCTCGCTTGCCACAAATATTGCGTTCAATTGTGCGGAAGAACACCTCAACTGGCAACGCGATGGCGGGGAGTTCAATTACGGCGCACCGA
Source organism: uncultured Sphingomonadaceae bacterium (assembly GCA_937920575.1). Classification (GTDB taxonomy): domain Bacteria; phylum Pseudomonadota; class Alphaproteobacteria; order Sphingomonadales; family Sphingomonadaceae; genus CAKZSF01. The sequence goes on from CAKZSF010000037.1 coordinate 8,254, forward strand.
CCGCGTTCTTCAGCTTGGAAATGAGCGCGGATCAGCTCGCGACGCGTATTCTGGCCGAGCAGGCAGAGATTTCATCCGAAGCCTTGCGGATGGGTAAGCTCAGCCGTGAAGAGTTCCAAAAACTGTCCTTTGCCAGCCAAAAACTGGCCGAATTGCCGCTCTTTATCGACGACACACCCGCGCTGACAATTGCGGCGCTGCGCACACGCGCACGGCGTCTGAAACGACGGCATGACATTGGCTTGATTGTGGTCGATTATCTCCAGCTGCTGCAGGGTTCTGGCCGCGCGAACGATAACCGCGTCAACGAAATCTCGGAAATCAGCCGTGGCTTGAAAACGCTCGCCAAGGAGCTGTCGGTTCCGGTGATCGCGCTATCGCAGCTCAGCCGTGCGGTGGAACAACGCGAAGACAAGCGCCCGATGCTGTCCGATCTGCGCGAATCCGGTTCAATCGAGCAGGATGCGGACATGGTGTGGTTCATTTTCCGTGCGGATTATTACCACGAAGCCTCGCGCCCCGACATGCCCAACGAGGGCAGCTCGACCGAATCGACCGAGAAATACGCGGTGTGGGAGCAGAAATATCTCGAGCTTAAAAACCGCGCGACGCTGATTGTGGCGAAGCAGCGTCATGGCTCAACCGGCAACGTCCCGCTGCATTTCCAGCCGGAGATCACCAAGTTTACGTCGCCCAATATGAAAGATTACAGCGACTACGGTTACGAATAGGGCGGTGGATGCTCTGCCTCTATAGCCCCGCGTTCAAGCGCCGTGTGACGGTGTAATCCAATGTCGAAACCAACACCCATCCCAACCACCATTGCACCCGCGAAACCAGCGTGCCGCGACTGCGATGAACCTGCGGGGTGATTGCGCGCGAAGCGTCTTCCATCTCGTCAATCAACTGGCGCAATCGCGTCGCCAATTCGGCATCTTCGAAGCGCAGCATCAGCTCGAGATTGATCCGGATCGAGCGATGATCGAAATTGGCGCTGCCGAAATAGCAAATGTCGTCAACGACGATTAGCTTCATATGCAGTTTGCATGGCTGAAATTCGACAATCTTCACCCCTGCTCGCAATTGTGAGCCATAGAGCGCGCGCGAGGCGCCGACTGTTGCACCATTGTCCGATTTGGCGGCCATAACCAGCCGGGCTTTGTCGCGGCTGGCAATCCGCCGGATCAGCCGACGGAAACTGCGCGGAGGCGAGAAATACGCCATCACCATATCCAATCGCTTGGCTCTGGCCAGATCACGCTTCACGCGCCGCGCCCAATTGCTGGGAATGCGCGTCGGCCCGCCAACCAACATTTGCACCGGTCCGTCGCCCGGCTCCCAATCGCGCACCATCGTGCGGATCGAGCGGTATTGCGCGTTCGCAGAGGCGCTCCAATCTGCGATCTGGGTGAACCAACGAACCAGTTCGGCCACAACCGGTCCGGTCACGGTGACCCCCAAATCGCACCAGCCATTTTCCTCGGGCGGTTGGAAATAGTGCTCGGAAATGTTGAATCCACCGACCATCGCGGTGCGTTTGTCAGCGACCAGCATTTTCTGGTGGTTGCGGATGAGATAGCGCGCGGTTCGGCGTGGGTTAAACACCGCAAAGGTCCCCCCTGCCTCGATCAGCGGATCAAAGAAGCTGTCCTTTGCATCGGTGCCGAACCGATCAACAATCAGCTCGACTGTGACGCCGCGTTCGGCCGCCGCAACCAGCGCCGCAAGCACGACTTGCCCGGCGCCATCATCCTGAAACATGTAATAAAGCAGCTGCAGACTGGTTTGCGCGCTTTCAATCAGGCCCAGCAGCGCATCCAGCCGCTGTTCCCCGCCGGGGTGAAACGACAGCTCATGCCCCTGCGCATTCAGCGAAAATGGCGCAGAATAATCATGCTCTTTGGCGGGCGGTTCTGCTTCCATAGCGCGCTACATGACAAGCCCGGCCTTAACGGGCAAGTCCCGCGGTCTGCCAGAGGGTGGTCGCCCTCGAGAATCCTTGACTCGCGCGCCCCTTCGCCTTAGGCGCTGCGCTTCTTCTGAAATTCTTGTCTGGAGTGCCCTATGGCGCGCGTTACTGTCGAAGATTGTGTCGACAAAATCCCCAACCGTTTCGATCTGGTCCTGCTGGCCGCACAGCGTGCGCGCGAGATTTCCGGTGGTGCAGAGCTGACCATCGAGCGGGATCGTGACAAGAACCCCGTTGTGGCCCTGCGCGAGATTGCCGACCAGACGATCAAGCCTACAGAGCTGAAAGAAACCCTCACCCAATCGCTGCAACAGGTTCTGCCTGATGATGACGATGTAGAGGATGAAATCGGTTCGCTGAGCCAGTCGGCAGAAGCGCTGCGCATCACGGCTAGCGCGCCAACGCGTTCAACCTCAATTGGTGCGGACTACGAAGGTTGACCGCGTCGGCTGAGCCGCGAGGCTTTGCCGACAGCCAACGCGAATTGCGCCACGCCAAAGCGCGCAAAATCGAGCACTTGCTGGGTGGGGCTGCGCAGATTCGCGGCCGAAACCTGCTTGATTTGGGGGCGGGTGCAGGATTTCTCTCCGAACATTTCGCTGATATCGGCGCTGAAGTTACCGCCGCTGACCGCGATGCGGAGCAGTTTGCCGCACGCGATGTGGCGTTCACACCGATTAGCGGTACGCAGCTGCCTTTTGGTGATGGCCAGTTTGATATCATCATTTTCAACCATGTGATCGAACATGTCGGCGAACGCCACGATCAGGCCGCGATGCTGGATGAGATCAA
>CAKZSF010000038.1 GCA_937920575.1 uncultured Sphingomonadaceae bacterium
TTGCTGGCAGACGGGGCAACCCAATATCCGCAAGCGATGGCAATGGCCTGTGCGTTCAATCCCAAACTGGTCGAGCAGGTTTTCGCAGCAACTGCGAAAGAGGCTCGTTCGCGCGGAGCACAGGCGTGCTTCTCGCCCAACATCGATATCTGTACCGATCCGCGCTGGGGTCGGGCCGAGGAAACTTGGGGCGAAGATCCTTATCTCGTGACGGTTTCCGCACGGGCGATTGTGACTGGATTGCAAGGAACACCTGCTGAATACCTCCCTGCGGACCGCATGGCCACCAGCGTGAAGCACTTTGCTGGTTATGGGCAGGGGATCGGTGGACGCAATTTTGCGCCGTCGCATATAGGACCGGTCGAGATGCACAATGTGGTGCTGCCGCCATTCCGTGCTGCGATCACCGAGTCAGGCTCCGTCGGGTTGATGGCATCGCATGGAGAGATTGACGGGGTGCCCGCACATGCCGACACGGCTCTGTTGTCAGACTTGCTCCGCGACGATTGGGGCTTTGATGGCTATGTCGTATCCGACTGGGACGACATTCGCCGCATTCATAGTTTGCACGGCGTTGCCAAGGATGAGGCCGAGGCGGCGATCATGGGGCTGAAAGCGGGCGTTGATCTGGAGCTGGCGAATAACGGCGTCTATCTGATGCTGCCGCAGCTTGTGCGCGACGGCCAGCTAGAGGAAAGCTATGTTCGCCGTGCGGCCGAACGCGTTTTGGCGGCGAAGTTCAAATGTGGCTTGTTCGATCTGCCTTGGGCGGAACCCGAGAAAGCAGCCAGCCTGGCGCGTAGCAAGGAACACCGCGCATTGGCACGCAAATCGGCCGAGGAATCGGTCATTCTGCTAAAGAATGACGGCGATGTTCTCCCGCTTGAGAAATCTGCCACCAAGAAGGTGCTTGTTGTCGGGCCCAATGCGGCCTCGGTGCATCTGGGCGGATATTCGCCCAAGCCATTCATCGGGGTCAGCATGCTCGAAGGGATCAAAACCTACGGTCAGCGCGCCGGGTTTGAAACCGTTTACGCGCCGGGCTGTCGGATCACCGCCGGCGATGAAGGGCAGAACGAAATCGAGACTGACGCGGCCGATGAGACCGTACGCGCCGACCCGGCGCTCAACCGCAAGCTGATCGCTGAAGCGGTTGCTGCTGCGGCCGATGTTGACACAATCGTGATGTGCCTGGGCGGCAATGAGGCGACTGCACGCGAGGCCTACTTCGCGGGAGATTCGCGCGGAGACCGTGACGATCTTGAGCTGATTGGCGAACAGAACGAACTGGCAGAAGCCTTGCTGGCGCTTGGTAAGAAAACGGTCGCGGTCCTGATCCACGGACGTCCTCTCTCACCGCAGAAACTGGTGGCAGAATGCCCAGCAATTCTGGATGCGTTCTACCCGGGTGAGGAGGGTGGCCACGCCATCGCCAGCATCCTGTTCGGCGATGTCAATCCAAGCGGCAAACTGCCGGTGACGCTCGTCCGTAATGTCGGGCAATTGCCGGGCTTCTACTATCAAAAGCCGACTGGGAAATTCAGAAATTATGTGTTCTCTGATTCCACCGCGCTTTACCCGTTTGGCCATGGACTGAGCTACACACAATTCACATGTGGACCACCCGTCCTCGCGGCGAAATCCGTCAAAGCGGGCGAAAAGCTGACGGTCTCGGTCACAGTTCAGAACACGGGGCAGCGCTCTGGGCAGGAAGTGGTCCAGCTCTATGTTCGCGATGAGATCGCCAGCCTTACCAGACCGCTCAAGCTGATGCGCGGATTTGAGAAGGTGCGGCTTGCTCCGGGAGAGCAACGCACCGTCCAATTCACTCTTGGCGCTGAGGATTTCGGCTTTCGCGATGCAAGTGGGAAGCTTCTGCTCGAGCGGGGCAAATTCACGATCATGGCGGGGCCAGACAGCGAAAATCTGAAGTCGAGTTCTGTTCAGCTCACTTAAGAGTGAACCTGATTTCGCGTCGAGCGCATTTCAAGATGCGTTCGGCGCGCTTGGCTACATCCCTGCAGGCTTTTCGGAGCCATTCGGTAGCGAGCAACAGAGCTTCAATCAGGCCCGCATTTCCGGACATGTTGACACAAAAAAGGGGGCGCCGCTTGGACGCCCCCTTTTCTTATCAGTGTTGTCTGGCAGGTTAGAATTTGAAGCTAACGCCACCAACGATCCGACGATCGGCGAAGTCCTGCTGACACAGCAATGTGCCTTCGTTGATGCAGAACTCGTCATTGCGTTCACGCAGCAAGTTAATGCCGTCTACGCCAACCGTGATCTGATCGGTAAGCGCATAGCTCAGGCTCGCGTTCAGCTGACCGCGATCATCGACAATCCGTGGCAGGCCAAACCGGCGGGTATCGGTGCCGCGGAACGAAGAGCGCCAGCTGTAGCGTGCACGGAAGTTCAAACCATACTTGTCGTAATAGAGCGTCGTGTTGAACGCATATCTCGACAGGTTCGGTAGAGTGACAAGCTGCTGGACGACATCATCGTCAAGCGTTGACGTCGCCATGGTCGAGTCGGTCCGGCCCAGCAACAGGTTCAGCGCGTTGCCGCCGCCGCTTCCATTGAAGAAGTTGGAGACGTCGCCGCCATCCTCCTGATAGGTGAAGTTACCGATGAAGCCAAAGCCTGAGGCAAAGCCCAACGAATCTTCAAAGCTCGACAAGTCGTATTGAAGCGCGACTTCAACACCGGTTTGGGTTGCGACACCATCAGAGTTGAATGTCGACGACACCGGCACACAAATACCTTGCCCCTGTACCGGAGAGAACACGTTCCGGTCGGCAAACGGGTTAAAGATACCGCCGCCTTCACACGGTGCGGTGATGTCGCGTTCGATGCCATTGGGCCCGTTAATCTCAACCGGGAATTCGGTTTGCTGAGCAAACAGGTTCGTCCGACGCTTATGGAAGAAGCCAAGGCTGAAGAAGCCTGTATCGGAGAAGTAATATTCACCCGACAAGTCGAATGACCATACAGTTTCTGGTTCCAGTTGCGGATTGCCGACGCCGACAGACGCTGTCGCGTTTCCACCGAAAGCTACGGAAGTAGACAGGTTGTCAAAGTTGGGGCGCCGCAAGTCGCGCGAAGCACCGGCACGGATCAAAAGATCGTTCGCAGGCTCAGCCACAAGGCTGAAACGCGGCAACCAGAAATCATAGCCAGATGACTGTTTGATTTGTCCGGATACAGCGCCGTTAACAACATTGTTGCCCACCGAATCCAGAT
>CAKZSF010000039.1 GCA_937920575.1 uncultured Sphingomonadaceae bacterium
TCGTCAAGCGAAAGCGACTCCACGTGATACTCAAAAAGCTGATGACCGCGGGCCTGTGCAGCCTCCATCAACGCAAAGGACGAATCCCCCGCAATATTGATGCTCTCAATGGGGTCCATTTGAACCGCGACGCGCAAACTCATGTGTGTTCCTTAGGGTTGCCAAGCGTTGACGATGTGGCGCGGGATCGTGCGCGGCGCAAGCAGCAACACGTCAATGCGTATATCTTCGCCGTTCTGCGCATATTCGTGAGCAACCGCTTCGGCTGCCGCTGCGACGCGCCTCAAACGGTATTCATCAATCGCATGGTCAAGCGCCTCTGCATTGCGCCGCCACTTCACCTCAACGAATGCAATCTGCTTGCCGCGCTTGGCGATCAGATCGATCTCGCCCGCTGGCGTTTTGCGTCGCTGGTCGAGGATGCGCCACCCCTTCATCCGCAGCCAAAGTGCTGCCTGTTGCTCGCCTTCACGCCCGCGTTTCTCCGCGCGTTGACGTTTTGCCGGACGCATCATAACGTTTTCAGTTCCATGGCGCGTGCATAGAGCAGTTTGCGGTCTGCACCCGTTTGCCGCGCGACCTCTGCTGCGGCTTGCGATGTTTTGTTGGTCTTCAAAGCTTCGATCAACAGCGCATCGAGGTCGTGATCTGATACCGCTTGCTCAGGGGCCGGAGCGACCAGCAGAACAATCTCACCCTTGGGCGGATGCGCTTCGAAATGCGCAAGCAACTCTTCCGCTGTGCCGGACTGAAAGTCCTCGTGCAACTTGGTCAGTTCGCGCAAAACCACCAACAGCCTATCCCCAAGCACTTCACCGGCTATCCGCAGGCTTTTCAACAACCTAGGCCCGGTCTCATAGGTGATGGTTGAGCCGGGATAATCGCTCAACTCATTGAAGAATTTGGCTCTCGCCGCATCTTTGGGTGGCACAAAACCCACGAATTGGAACCGGTCGCTCGGCAGGCCAGAAATGGTCAAAGCCATAATCGCGGCACTTGCCCCGGGTGTTGCGGTGACCGGAATATTCTCTGCGCGCGCCGTGTGTACCAGTTGGTAACCCGGGTCCGAGATCAGCGGAGTGCCCGCATCGCTCACTAGAGCCACCGCCTGCGTGCGGGCCAAATCGAGCAAACCTTCTCGCGCCTTGTCATTGGCATGATCGTCATAACGCCGCATGGACTTGCTCATCGACAAATGCTTCAGCAATTTTCCCGTTACGCGCGTGTCTTCGCAGGCAATCACATCACACCGGCGCAAAGTGTCGATTGAGCGCAAGGAGATATCACCGAGATTGCCAATCGGTGTCGCCACGATATAGAGACCTGAGGGAAGAGGTTCATCACTCATGATGGGCCTATTGAACGAGTGCGGCGGGGAGCAGCAAGTGACAAAGCAGTTTTATTTTGACCGGCGCCATCTGATGATGGCTGGTCTGGCGGTGACTTTGGCAGGGTGTAAGGTCATCCCTGACAGCGGCGCGCCTCGCCCAGCGCCTGCACCGACGCCCACCCCGACCGCTGCACCCAGCGCCAACGTTCTGCCAACTGATCAGGCGCGTCACCGGATCGCATTGCTTGTGCCGCTTACCGGCACGAATGCCGAGGTTGGTCAATCGATCGCAAATGCGACCACGATGGCCTTGCTGGACACCAACGCAAACAATCTGCGCATCACCACTTATGACACGGCGGCTGGGCCACAGGCCGCTGCAACACGCGCTGTCGCTGATGGCAACAAGCTGATCCTTGGCCCTTTGATGGGCTCTAACGTCGCGTCCATCTCTGCGACGGCTAAGCAAGCTGATGTGCCGATCGTTTCGTTCTCGAACGATACCTCGATCGCTGCTGATAACGTCTTCGTTATGGGTCACGTGCCTGATCAATCGATTGTGCGCAGTGTCAAATATGCACGCGACAACGGCAAGAGCCGCTTTGCCGCGCTGATCCCGAATGGCGAGTATGGCCGCAGAGCGGAGCAATCGCTGCGCAGCGCGATCGACAAAGCCGGTGGGCAATTGGTTGCAATCGAACGTTACCGGCGCAGCAACGCGGCAGCGACCAGCGCAGCCCAACGTCTGCAAGCGCGTGGCGGATTTGACACCGTTTTGATTGCTGACAGCCCAAGCCTCGCTACACGCGGCGCTGGCCCACTGCGCAGTTCGCAAATCCTTGGCACTGAATTGTGGAGCGGTGAATCCACCATCGCGCGCAGCACCGCGTTGAACGGCGCATGGTTCTCCGCGGTGTCAGATGATCGTTATCGCCAATTCCGCACAAGCTATTCGCAGCGTTTTGGCGACAATCCCTATCGTATCGCAACGCTCGGTTATGATGCCGTTCTGACCGTGTTGAAGATCGCCAACGAGTGGACACCGGGCCGTGATTTCCCGACCAGCAAGTTGCGCGACAAGGACGGCTTTATCGGAATCGATGGCGCTTTCCGCTTTGGTAACGACAGGGTGGCGGAACGGGCCATGGAAGTACGTGAGGTACGCAACGGCAGTCTTACGACTGTATCGACGGCCCCGCGCAGTTTTGACTGACGATAAGATATCCACCCAGCTTGATGCGGAGTCTCTGCGCGCGGTATACTGGCGCGTATGAGTGATGACCTATTCGGCGATAGCCCAGCGGGCTCTGATAATTCAGACTATGATTCCTCCTCGATTGAGGTGTTGGAAGGGTTAGAACCTGTTCGGCGTCGGCCGGGCATGTATATCGGCGGCACGGATGAGCGCGCCCTCCACCATCTGGCGGCGGAAGTCCTGGACAACGCGATGGATGAGGCCGTCGCGGGCCATGCCAACCGGATTGAAGTAACGCTGGAAGAAGGCAATCGCCTGACCATTACGGATAATGGTCGCGGCATTCCGGTGGATGATCACCCGAAGTTTCCTGGAAAATCGACCCTCGAAGTCATTTTGACGACGCTCCATTCCGGCGGCAAGTTCTCGGGCAAAGCCTATGCCACATCAGGCGGCTTGCATGGGGTTGGTGTTTCTGTGGTCAATGCACTGTCATCCGACACCCGCGTTGAGGTTGCGCGCGACAAGAAGATCTACGCGCAGGAGTTTTCGAAAGGGCTGTCCAAAGGGAAGATCAGCCAAGTCGGCACAGCGCCCAATCGCCGGGGCACGAGCGTCAGCTTCACGCCCGATACAGAGATTTTCGGAAAGCAGCAGTTTAAACCCAAACGCCTGTTCAAGCTCGCCCGTTCAAAGGCCTATCTGTTCGCTGGTGTCGAAATCCGCTGGAAATGTGCACCATCGTTGGCCGCAGAAGATGTGCCAGCAGAGGCGACGTTTCAATTTCCGGGTGGACTTGCCGACCATCTCGCCGAACAGATCGGCGAGCGCGAATGTGTTACTTCTCAGCCCTTTGCAGGCAAGCAAGAGTTCCCCGCTAATGATGCAGGCGACCAGCAAGGCAGTGTGGAGTGGGCAGTCGGTTGGCCGCTCTATTCCGATGGTTCTTACAGCTGGTATTGCAACACTGTTCCCACGCCCGATGGCGGGACTCACGAGCAAGGCCTGCGAGCCGCATTGACCAAGGGAATTCGCGCGTTTGGTGAGTTGGTCGGTCAGAAGAAATCCAAGGACATCACGGCAGACGATATCATCACGGGAAGCGAGATCATGGTCTCTGTCTTCATTCGTGACCCGCAATTCCAATCGCAAACCAAAGATCGCCTGACTTCGCCTGAGGCAACGCGCCTGGTTGAAAACGCGGTGCGCGATCACTTCGACCATTTCCTGACGGACAATATGGAGCGCGGCAAAGCGTTGCTGGGTCAGGTCATGGAACGAATGGATGAGCGCCTGCGCCGCAAGCAAGTGCGCGAGATCAAGCGCAAAACCGCCACCAATGCCAAGAAGCTGCGTCTCCCAGGCAAGCTGACCGATTGCTCAGGTGATGGCAAAGGTGAGACAGAGCTGTTTATCGTCGAAGGCGACTCAGCCGGTGGCAGCGCCAAGCAAGCGCGCGATCGCAAGACACAGGCTATCCTTCCTATCCGCGGCAAAATCCTCAACGTTGCATCGGCCACGGCAGAGAAAATCCGCGCCAATCAAGAGATTGCGGACCTCTCGCTCGCTCTGGGATGCGGGACGCGCAAAGACAACGATCCGGCACATCTGCGCTACGACCGCGTGATAATCATGACCGATGCCGATGTGGATGGGGCGCATATTGCGACCTTGCTGATGACCTTCTTCTTTCAGGAAATGCCCGAGGTTGTGCGGCAAGGGCACCTCTATCTCGCACAGCCCCCGCTCTATAAACTGACCGCGGGCAAAGAGAGCGCCTATGCCCGCGACGATGCGCACCGGGCCGAATTGGAAGCGACCAAGTTCAAGGGAAAAAAGGTCGAGGTATCGAGGTTTAAAGGTCTGGGCGAGATGAACCCACAGCAGTTGCGCGAAACCACAATGAACACGGAAACGCGCAGTTTGGTGCGGATTACGTTGCCGCTGGAGTTTGAGCAGCGCGCGGTTGTGAAGGAGCTGGTCGATCACCTGATGGGTAAAAACCCCGAACATCGGTTTAACTTCATCCAAAACCGAGCAGGCGAGGTAGACAGAGAGTTAATCGACGCTTGAGGAAATTTTCACCCTTTCCGGAGTGAGTTTCGCTAGGGTTTGATGCCAACAGAGTAATGCGACTTATTCACGATTGGAAAAAGCATTGGACGGTAGGAAGGCAGATCGACACGAAATCGGCGTCATGGGGCGCTACCGCACGGGACGAGGCGTCCCGCGCGAGGTAGAGCTGCTCGACCTGTCACAAACAGGCTGTCGGTTTTACGATCGTTTCGGTCGGCTAGAGGTGGGAACCGAAATCTCTCTCCGCGTTGGAACGATTGGGCCCATTGTTGCAACCGTTCGGTGGCAGGAAGACCGCTATGTCGGCGTGTCATTCGATCCGCCCCTTCACGAAGCGGTACTTGATCATATGCGAGCAAACAGCTCTCCGCAGTAATTCAAGTCTTCGCCTGCGTATGAATGTGCAAATGCCCCTCTAACGTGCGGTGGACAGGGCATTTGTCTGCAATTTCAATCAGTTTGGCACGATCCTCGTCGGACAGGTCGCCGTGCAATTCAATCTCGCGATTGAGCGCTTGCACGCGCGCGCCGTCGCCCTCTTCCTCGCAATGATCACAGTCGACATGGTGATCGCGCTCATGAGTCAAACGGATTGTCGATCCATCAAACGGTAACCCTTTTCGGTCAGCATACATTTTCATCGTCATCGCGGTGCATGTGCCGAGTGAGGCAAGGAGCAAGTCGTAAGGCGTCGGCCCCGTATCATCACCGCCGTAGCTGGTCGGTTCATCCGCAACAAACCGATGCGTCGCCGTGTGAACCTCTGTGCCAAACTTGCCATAGCCTGTCCGCACAGTGATGCCGCCATCGGGTACTGCAACCGCGGCAACCTCGTCGAAATAGCGTGATGCCCAGCCCGCAACGATCGTCGCTGCAAAACTGGCATCTGCTTCCTTGGTCAGCAGGTGATCAGCATCGGCAAGGCTGACGAAACTTTTTGGATGTTTGGCCGCTTGGAACAGCGCTCCGGCATGCTCGATCCCAACAATGTCGTCTGTGGGGGCATGGAGAAACATCAGAGGTATCCGAAGCTTTTCAACTTGCGCCAGCAAGTCTGCCTCGCGCGTCTTGTCGAGAAATTCCTTGCTGAGCGAAAACGGACGGCCGCCGATGGTCACCTCACCCTGCCCTTCACGCTCGATCTGAGCCAGGTCGCCCCGGATGTTGTGCAGCACATGTGGCACATCCGAAGGCGCGCCAATGGTGGCGACAGCGGCTACTTTGTCTGGCCCGAGAGTGCTGGCTGCGGACAGAACGGCCGCGCCACCCAGAGAGTGTCCCACCAACAGAATGCGCCCATCAAACCGTTCGCACAGCGCGTTTGCAGCCGCGACAAGATCGTCAACATCGCTGGCAAAACCTGCGCGGCCGAACTCGCCTTCGCTCGCGCCCAACCCGGTGAAATCGAACCGCAATGTGGCAATACCCATGCTAGCCAGCGCGCGCGTGACGGACACCGCCGCCTTGCTTTGTTTGGTGCAGGTAAAACAGTGCGCAAACAGCGCAACGCCGCGCACTAGGCCGGTGGGCATTTCCAATGATCCGGCCAGTTCATGGCCAGCGGGCGTATTGATTGCGATGTTCTGTGTTGGCATTTTTGACTCCCTACAGTCTGCGCAGGTCAACGCCTGCAATCTGTTGTTCGTTGGAACCGGCCATTTGGTTGCACAGCCCATCTGATCGCCGGGCAAAGCTACCTTGGCTTTCCCCAGGGCACACGGTACGCTCTTGCAATACCACAAGTTCGGAGAATGCCCTTTGCGCTTTTTGATCCCCCTTTCGCTTGCACTTTGCACCCTTGCGACCCCTGCGACCGCTCAGGAGGCCGAGCAATCTGATGTCGCTGTCTCGGACACACTTGAACAACGTGGCGAGGATGTGGTCGCTTGGCTCAAAGGGGAAAAAGCCGCTTCCGAAATTTTTGCGCCGGGTTTCCTCGCGCAAGTTCCAGAGCCGCAGCTCAACGCAATCAATGCGCAGTTGCAGGCGCAATATGGCGCAATCGAGGGTGTTGAAAGCATAACGCCGAACAGTCCCCTTAGCGGTGAAATCGTGCTTCGCTTCGAGAAGGCGCTTGGTAAGGGGCCAATATCCCTCGCCCCAGACACTCCGCACTTGATCGGCACGCTGCTGCTCCGGTCGTTCGAACCCGTTGGTGAAGACAGCGCGCAGAAAATCGCTGCTGATCTGGCTGCTTTGCCCGGGAGCGCGAGCGCCTATTTTGGCCCAGTCGACGGGTCAGACCCGGTGTTTGCCCACAACACTCAGGAACACTTCGCTATTGGATCAACGTTCAAACTCTATGTCCTGTCTGCTCTTGCGCAATCGGTGGAAGCTGGAGAACGGAATTGGAGTGACGTCGCGCCGCTGTCGGTAAAGAGTTTCCCCAGCGGGAGGATGCAGGACTGGCCACAAGGCGCACCCGCAACGCTGCAAACTTATGCGACCATGATGATCTCGATCAGTGACAACACCGCGACCGATCAATTGATGGCGGTGCTTGGCCGCGAGGCGGTCGAGTCCGAAGTTACCCGGATCGGGCACAGTGCGCCCGCCAAAACTCTCCCGTTTCTGACCACTCGAGA
>CAKZSF010000040.1 GCA_937920575.1 uncultured Sphingomonadaceae bacterium
CGTGTTTGCAAGACTACTCGACTTGTTCGCGATCAAGCCGCGCCCTGCGATCGCTGATGACCTTGACCATCGAATCCGATGCAGTTTCAATAAATGGATAGGTCTGCGCCGTGGTCATCCACACCGGTCTGCCGGCCACGCCCCAGACCGAGTCGTAACCTAGCGCGAGAAGCGAAAAGGCCATGACGACGATGATCGTGCCTTTCACAGCTCCAAACCCAAAACCCAACGCTCGATCGATCGGCCCCAAGACCGAATTGCGGAGGCTATCGCCAATTTGCCCGGCAATTAGTTTCATGCCCGCATAAGGGATCATCAACAGCATCACGAAAGCGATGATCGATGCAATTTGCGTGTTTCCGACATAGTCCCACAACCAGTCGGACATAGGAGCGTGGAGCTGATAAATCGCAAAAGCCGCTAGGATCCAGGCGCCAAGCGATAGAATCTCTTGCACAAACCCTCGCATGAACCCGCCAATTGCGGTCACGGCCAGCACGATCAGCACGATGAAATCGAACGTGGTCATGCCCCTCGACTAATGAGCGCGCATCACCCGGTCAACGAGCTTTGGCAGGCTAGCAACAGAAACATAGTTAAGCCCATTGGGTATTTCGCCAATATCAGGAGGCCCGGAACCATTGGTAAAACCCAGCTTTGCCGCCTCGCGCAATCGCAAACCACCATGGGCAACAGGGCGCACTTCTCCGGCCAAGGAAACCTCGCCAAAATGCACGCTCTTATCCGGCAAGGGTTTGTCCGCCAGCGCCGATACAAGCGCTCCTGCGACAGCCAAATCAGCCGCCGGGTCTGACAAACGGTAACCGCCCGCCACGTTCAAATACACCTCTGCTGAACTAAAGTTGAGCCCGCAGCGCGCTTCCAAGACCGCCAGCAACATAGCGAGGCGGCCCGTGTCCCATCCGACGACTGCGCGGCGCGGCGTTGCGCCCGACTGCAGACGCACGATCAGAGCCTGCACCTCGATCAGCACTGGTCGGGTTCCCTCCAGCGCGGGGAATACGGCGCTACCGGCGAGCGGTTCATCTCGCCCAGAAAGGAACAGCATCGAGGGATTCTCAACTTCGGTGAGCCCCTTGCCCGCCATCGCGAACACACCAATCTCGTCAACCGCGCCAAAGCGGTTTTTGAGCACCCGCAGAATGCGATATTGATGGCTGCGTTCACCCTCAAAGCTCATCACGACATCCACCATGTGTTCCAGCACGCGCGGCCCAGCGATGTTCCCATCTTTCGTGACATGGCCGACCAGCACCAGCGCCACGCCATTCTCCTTGGCATAGCGGATCAGCTCAAACGCAGAGGCGCGCACTTGGCTAACCGTGCCCGGTGCGCCCTCAATCTGGTCGGAATGCATTGTCTGAATGGAATCTATCACCAGCAAGTCCGGCGTCTTTTCCATCTTGGACAAGGTCGTGAGAATGTCGCGCACGGAGGTAGCCGCCGCCATCTTCACTGGAGCATCGGCCAAACCCAGCCGCGTTGCCCGCATGCGCACTTGCCCGGCTGCTTCCTCACCGCTCACATAAACGGTTTCGCCGCCATTCTTGGCAATCGTCGCTGCCGCCTGAAGCAACAAAGTCGATTTACCGATTCCCGGATCGCCGCCCATCAATATTGCAGAGCCCGGAACGAGCCCACCGCCAAGCGGCCTGTCAAACTCTGCCAGCCCTGTGGTGCGTCGCAACAAAGCCTCGGCTGGCTTGTCGAGAGACACAAACTCCACCGCTCGCCCGCCGCTGGATAGATCATGCTTTTGCGAGAACACAGTTGCGGGCGCTTCCTCGACAAGCGAATTCCATTCTGCACAATCGGCACACTGCCCCTGCCAGCGACGCGACACTGCACCACATGCTTGGCAAACATAACGCTTTTTAGTCTTGGCCATCCCCAACAGATAACGAGAACATTACAGGAACGCAATTGCCTTTGCGTAAGTTACCCGCCATCAAGCTGCGATGCGCCAAAAAGAGCTCAGAATTGCATTGGTTTGCTATGGCGGGGTGAGTCTGGCTGTTTATATGCATGGCGTCACCAAGGAAATCTGGAAACTGGCCCGCGCAAGCCGCGCATTCCATGCAGGCGATGACTACGACACTGGTAGCGAAAGCATATATCTGGATGCGATGCGCGCCATCCAACGCGACCATAGTCTTACCCTGCGCGTGCTACCCGATATTGTGGCTGGTGCGAGTGCTGGCGGGATCAATGCCGTGTTTCTGGCACAAGCGATCCATGCAGGGCACAGCCTCGACCCGCTGACTGATCTCTGGCTGGAGAAGGCAGATATCGATGCGCTGTTGGCCCCAGAAGCGCGCCCAATGTCGCGCGCCACCAAGTTCTGGGCGCACCCGATTGTACAGTATTTGCTGCGGCGCCCGGGGAACGCGGTGTCAGACAGCGTGGCTGAGGAAACCCGCTCCGAAGTTCGTCAAAAGCTTTCCCGCCTCGTGCGCGGGCGATGGTTCGCCCCACCCTTCTCTGGCATAGGTTTTTCCAGGCTGCTCGAAAACGCCATTGCCTCGATGGCACAGCAGCCGACACGGGGGCCGTTGCTTCCCGCAGGTCATCCGATCGACCTGTTCGTGACAGCGACGGATTTTCACGGCCACCCTGAACTGCTTCGCCTTAACAGCCCATCACAGGTTGAAGAAAGCGAACACCGCCTGCCGATTTCCTTTCACGGTGTCGCACCGGCAACCGGCGGTAAGAATTTGGGCGACCCGCTCGAACTTGTGTTTGCGGCGCGTTCAACGGCAAGCTTTCCAGGGGCTTTTCCTCCGCTCAGAGTCAACGAGATTGATCGGCTAGCCGTGGAGACTCGCCGGAAGTGGCCAGGCCGTGAACGTTTCCTCGAACGGATTATGCCCAGCCGATATCGCCGCGACGCCGTGCGAAGTGCCAATTTGATCGATGGCTCAGTGCTGGTGAATGCTCCGTTTTCGGAAGCGCTCAGCGCTCTGCAAGGTCGGCCCGCGCAGCGCGAAGTGGACCGGCGGTTCGTGTATATCGACCCCACGCCGGAGACGCTGGAAAATCTCGACCCGAGCGACGAGGCGCCGGTGGGCTTCTTCTCGAATATCCTTGGGTCGGTGTCCTCAATTCCCCGAGAACAGCCAATCCGGGACAAT
>CAKZSF010000041.1 GCA_937920575.1 uncultured Sphingomonadaceae bacterium
TGACCGGTCATCTCGATATGCACGCCGCCTGCATGGGTTCCCTCTGCGCGGTGAACAGCGAAGAAGCCCTTCACTTCAGACAGGATCCGCTCAAACGGACGGGTTTTGAAACCGCTTTCCGACTTGATCACATTGCCGTGCATCGGGTCACAGCTCCATACCACCGGATGGCCTTCGCGTTTGACTGCGCGCACCAGCGGAGCGAGCCCTGCTTCGACCTTATCATGGCCAAAGCGGCTGATCAGCGTGATGCGGCCCTTCTCGCGGCCCGGGTTAAGTGTGTCGAGCAGTTTCAGCAACGCGTCTGGCTCCAAGCTCGGACCGCATTTCATGCCCAACGGATTGCCGATGCCGCGCGCAAATTCGATATGCGCGCTGCCTTCAAACCGCGTGCGATCCCCGATCCACAGCATATGCGCGCTGGTGTCATACCAACGACCTGTTAGCGAATCCTGACGAGTGAGTGCCTGCTCATACGGCAGCAGCAGCGCCTCGTGGCTGGTGTAGAAACTTGTGCCTTGGAGCTGCGGCACGGTCGCCGGATCAATTCCGCACGCTTCCATAAAATCGAGCGCTTCGCCAATCCGGTCCGCCGTCGCCTCAAACTTGTCCGCCCATGGGCTGCGGCCCATAAAGTCGAGCGTCCATTGATGGACTTGGCGCAAATTCGCGTAGCCGCCGCCCGCAAAAGCGCGCAGCAGGTTGAGTGTTGCCGCGGCTTGCGAATAGGCGCGCACCATCCGTTGGGGATCGTTCACGCGTTGCACAGGGTCAAACTCGATCCCGTTGATGTTGTCACCCAGATAGCTGGGCAAGGTGACGTCGCCTTGAGTCTCGGTTGGCGCGCTGCGCGGTTTCGCAAACTGCCCAGCCATCCGGCCCACTTTCACCACCGGCATTTTGCCCGCAAAAGTCAGCACAACGGCCATTTGCAAGATTACGCGGAAGGTGTCGCGAATGTTGTTCGGGTGGAATTCGGCAAAGCTTTCTGCGCAATCGCCGCCTTGCAACAAAAACGCCTCGCCATCGCAAACTTCGGCCAGATCGGACTGAAGCGCACGCGCTTCGCCAGCAAAGACCAGTGGCGGAAAAGCGGCCAGCTGCGCCTCGGCTTCGGTCAATGCAGCCGCGTCTTCATAGTGCGGCAAATGCCGCGCTTCGAAGCCTGTCCAACCGTCCGGAGTCCAATTCTGTGCCACTGTGCTCATTCCATTTTGCCAGCGCATAGCCGCGCCACATTGCCTAAATCGGTGATCGGGCCCGCGCTGGCAAGGGTAATTTCGCTTGGGGCCGACGTGGATGAGCTATAGGCTGGTTTCCAAAGCCACTAGCCGGAAGGCGATAACATGAAAAACATACAGGTCATCGATGACGGGATTAACTCAGAATATGCGATATATTCTGTGCCGGATGACGTTTTTGAATTTCTCTTTCCCGGCGAAGAGCAAGACATAGAGTTTATCGAAGATGTGATCGAAAGATCGTCAAAACAGAAAGTCGCTGAATTGCTTGCTCCAACTTGGGAGCGATCAATCCCTAAGAAAGAGGTGCATGGAATTCACGGAACGCTCTTCTATG
Source organism: uncultured Sphingomonadaceae bacterium (assembly GCA_937920575.1). Classification (GTDB taxonomy): domain Bacteria; phylum Pseudomonadota; class Alphaproteobacteria; order Sphingomonadales; family Sphingomonadaceae; genus CAKZSF01. Next base: position 1,579 of record CAKZSF010000041.1, read on the forward strand.
GACTTTTGGAAAAAAAGAAGTTTTACCCGGACAAGAGAGAGCCTCCAATCAATGGACGCCTCGTGGAATAGCGGCCAGCTGCTTGCTGTTATCCTTCTTTCAGAATTTCCATTCTGAGCCTCACCTTCCGCTAACAGCTTGCCGTGCGGGCGACGGAACCACTGTGGCCAACTCTGCCCCTTCGGGCAAAATCGCGATCTGGTGGCCCTTGCGCGAGGCAAGATATTTCTGCGCCAGCGCCTTGATACGCTCAGGCGTTGTCTCGGTATAATCACGCAGCAAGAGCCGCAATTGCGCCGCGCGCTCAGGCTTCTGCGTCACGCCTTCCAGATTGGAGAGCCAGAACTTGTGCCCGGTCAAGGCGCGGGTGATCCCCTGACGCAGCGGTTCTGTCACGCGGGACAACTCATCGGCCGTCGGGCCATTGGCGGCCAAATCCTGCGCGATTTTGTCAGCCGCCGCAAAGAAGGCTGGCACATTTTCAGGCGAAATCTGGGCGAAGGCGATGATTTGTCCGCCGCTGTCGACATCAACCGGCCAGCTTGAGAAGACTTGCGGCGCATAGCTCGCGCCCGCCGCCTCCCTCAGACTGTCGAGAATGCGATTGGAGAAGACCTGTGTCAGGATCTCCAACTGACGGCTTTCAGAAATTTGCGCTGTGCCGCCTCCAGTGGGCCACGCAACAATCGCGGCGCTCTGGTCGGCTTCACCACGGTGATAGACCAATTCTGGCGTGTCCGTTGCCTCGGGGAAACGATAGCCGCTCGCTGCCACTTGCTCAGGCAAAGGCGTGCGCGGTTTCAGCGCGCCAAAGGTTTTCGTCAGCGCTTCAATCACTTTGGGTTGATCGACATCGCCGAACACCAGCACTTCGATAGGGCCCTGATCCAGCAACGGCTCCCAGAATTTGCGGAAACCCTCCACACTGGTCGTCGCAATCGCTTCGCCGTCGGGCGTCTTGAAGCGCTCATCCCGTCCGCGCAGGATGTAGTCCAAGTCCCGGTTTACAATGCCCGATGGTGTGGCGGCGTAGGAATCGTATGTCAGCCGCGCACCTGCTTGTGCGCGCAGCACCGGATTCTCATCCCAGCGCGGCGTCGCCAGTTTGGCGGCAAACAGATAGAGCTGATCATCGACATCTTCGCGGCGCGTATCGGCCTCAAAGATGAACGCGCCCTCGCCGACTTGAAAGTTCAGTCCGAATTTGCGGCCTGTCGCAATGCGGTCCAGCTCCTCGCGGCCCAACTCGCCAATTCCAGCGTCCATCAGCGCAATTTCGCCCAGCGTGACATAGGGATAGTCCTCTGGTGCAATCGAGCGGAAACCGCCGCCAAAGCGCACTTTCACAGTTGCGCGGCCCGGCTCATTGTCGGTTTCCCAAACCAGTGCGCGCACGCCATTGGCAAAATCCACGCGTTCCATGCCCAGAATGCCGATTGTGCCGCGCCGTTCAATTGTTCCGGGCGCGCCGATCGCTGGCAATTCAGCAAAATTGACCGATTTGGCGGCAATGCGGGCGTTGGGATCAGCCGTCACAGTCTCTGCCAAGGCGAGACGCAAGGCCGCTGTATGGCCCGTGTCTTCGGTCGGAGAGATCATCAACGCGCGCACGACGTCGCCCTTGAACAGATCAATCGTGCTCTGATGCAGCTCGTTCGGCTCAAACCGTGGCTTCATCTCGCGGTAGATTTGCAGAATGTCTTCGGGTGCGGCGACTGTTTCGCGAATATCGACCGCTTGAACGATCTCGTCAGCCAGTTTCGAGCCTGCCTGAATACCCGCCTGCTCCACCGCATTGGCGTAAGCGATATCGAATTCGGCAACTTCGCGGTCGATTTCTTCTTGCGTGGGTGGAGTCGCAACAGCGTCGGCAATCACGCCGCGCACATCGCGTACCGCCGCTTGCCAATCATCGCCCAACGGCACGACATAGACCTCTGTCAGGTTGGCAGAGCGGCTTTCTGATTTGCTTTGAACCTGCGCCGCCAGATAGGAACCGCCCGCCCTTGCGCGCGCCTCTAGCCGTCGGTTAAGGATCGACCAGGCCACCATAGAGATGATCTTGCCGCGGTTGTATTCGATGGTGTCCGTGACCTGTTCCCAGGGGCGCATCACCGCCCAAGTGATAGAACGGGGCAAATCGGGCTCCACCAAAGTAGCGATTTCGCCGATAGGATTGGCGGGGTCAGCACCAGCAGGCGCAACCGGATCACCGAAATCGGGCGCAGGCTCTGATGGGCCCGGGACAGACCAGTCACCGAAAAACTCCTCAACCAGCGAGGCGAGGAATTGATCGTCAATGTCACCGGCCACCGCAATGGTGGTCTTTTCCGGGCGATACCAGCGGCGGTGGAATGCCTTTACCCCTTCCGAGGTTGCTCCTTGCAAAGTTTCAACCGTGCCGATTGTCTGCCGATCGGCGAGGCGTTGACCAGCGTAGATCGTCTTCTGCGACGCTTCGTAAGCGCGGTATTGCGCCCCGGCATATTCGCGGCGTTCGGCGAGCACAATCGGGACCTCTGCGGCCAGATTGCTTTCACTGAGCGCAGGCTCGCGGATCATGCCTGACAGGATCTTGAAACTCTCGCGCAGCTTGGCCTTGTCGATGTTGGGCAAATCAAGCTGATAGACCGTATGCGTCGGGCTGGTCTGTGCGTTGGTGTCGCTGCCAAAGCTGGCGCCCAGCCGCTGCCACGTCGGGATCGCTTGACCTTCCTCGAGATGTTTCGATTCGCGGAACAGCAAATGCTCAACCAAATGGGCGAAGCCGCGCTCTTCGTCGCGCTCGTGCAAGGCACCCGCATCGATGCGGATGCGGATCGCCACCTGATCAGGCGGCACGCCGTTCTCGCGGACGGCATAGCGCAACCCGTTGGGCATCTCGCCAAACTTCCACAGCTCGTCCTGAGGAATGTCGGAACCGCGATAGATCCACGGATCGTCCAGATCGATATGTTTGGGCGCAGGCAATTCTACCACAGGGGCAGTTGTCGCGGGAGCCGGCAACGGCTCCACATTCTGGGCTTGCGCAGGCGTTGTAAACGCCAAAGCGATGAACAACGGGAAGGACGAAACGCGATATGCGCGCGACTGAGATTTCATGGAAAAGATCATAAGCGGGAAACTCATGAAGGCTTGGTGAATGATAGGCAAGCAAAGCTGCTCCACCATGGGCTTGTGAGTCCAGCGTGCCGCCCCTACATGGGCTGCATGTTCATAGAGACCGAAACAACGCCCAACCCCGCCACTCTCAAATTCATGCCCGGACGGCAAGTGATGCCATCAGGCACGCGCGATTTCGCCTCGCCCGAGGATGCCGAAGCGTCTCCGCTGGCAGAAGCGATATTCGACAGCGGCGAAGTCACCGGTGTGTTCTACGGCCATGATTTCGTTTCCGTCACCGCAGCGCCGGGTGCCGATTGGAGCCAGTTGAAACCGCAAGTCGTCTCCGTCCTGCTCGATCATTTCGTGTCAGAAGCTCCGCTGTTTGCCGGTGGTGATGCTAGCGGCATCTCTGTCCCGGCAGAAGACGAAGACATGGGTGACGATCCCGAACACGCCGACATCATCGCGCAGATCAAGGAATTGCTGGAAACACGGGTGCGCCCAGCAGTGGCGAGTGATGGCGGCGACATCCAATATCGCGGCTTCCGCGAAGGCGTAGTCTACCTGACGATGCAAGGCGCTTGCGCCGGTTGCCCCAGTTCCTCTGCCACGTTGAAGCACGGCATTGAGGGGTTGCTGAAACATTATGTGCCTGAGGTTCAGGAAGTGCGCGCGGCCTAATTTCTTCCCCTCGAGAGGAACACCATGACCAAGATTATCTCAGACGCCGCTCTGGACCAACTGTTTCGCAATGCGCGCAGCTACAACGCGTGGCTCGATAAGGACGTCAGCGACGAACAAATCCATGCGATCTATGATCTGCTTAAAATGGCGCCAACCAGTGCCAATATGCAGCCTGCGCGGATCATCTGGTGCAAATCGGCAGAGAGCAAAGAGCGGCTCGCGCAATACGCCATGGACGCGAACAAGCCCAAGATTACGGTCGCGCCCGTCTGTGCCATCATTGGTTACGACATCGATTTCCACGAAGAACTGCCTTGGCTGTTCCCACACACCGATGCGAAGAGCTGGTTCGATGGTGACGAGGATGGCCGCCAGACTGGTGCGTTCCGCAACTCCTCTTTGCAAGGCGCCTATCTGATGCTGGCTGCCCGCGCGGTTGGCCTTGATTGCGGGCCCATGTCCGGTTTTGACGAAGACGGCGTGAACGGTGATTTCTTTGCTGATGATCCTAAGGTGAAAGCGAACTTCATTTGCTCCATCGGTCACGGCGATCCGGAATCGATCTTTGACCGCTCCCCTCGTCCAGAATTCGCAAAGTTCAACCAATTGATCTGACTTGCGAGTTGGCACTGGCTGCGGCAAAGCTTTTCCATGCGCATCCTAGCCATCGATACAGCCACAGAAGCTTGTTCCGTCGCACTTGTCGATAAGGCATTGAGCCCCTCTGAGGCACTGCTCGGACATGAGCACCGTGTCCTTGGGCGAGGACACGCCGAGGCACTCGTACCAATGATTGCGGCTTTACCGGACAAGGGTCGGGCGGATCGTATCCATGTTTCTCTCGGCCCGGGCAGTTTCACAGGCCTGCGCATCGGAATCGCGACAGCCCGCGCGCTTGGAATTGCATGGAAAGCAGAGGTGTTGGGCTATCACACATTACAGTTGATCGCAGACATGGACACGTATGTGCCCGGCACAGAGCATCGCCCTTTCGAAACGGGCGGGCCCTGGCCACTTTTAGTGTGCATGACGGGCGGTCACGGGGAATGGTTTGTGCAAGCCTTTGACGAGGCGAGGCGGCCAATCGGTCAAGTTACATCCATGTCACCGGAACGCGCAATTGCCGAGTATGATCACGAGGTCGTTATCGGATCTGCTTCTGAAGAGTGTGTTCGATTGCGCGGTCATGGAAAAGCGCTGCATGTATTGCCCAGCGCGGTGACGGCTTGCTTTCTCAAAGAATACGATCTCTATAGCGGTGTCAGCCCCATTTATGGCCGCGCGCCAGACGCAAAACTCCCTGCTCCCAAGCCATGATCCGCGATCAGATCGATCAGGCCATGGCCATTATGGAGGCTGCCTTCGATCCCGCTTTTGGCGAAGCATGGAACCGGCGGCAGTTGGAGGACGCGCTGTTAATGCCCAACACGCATCTGGTCATGTCCGAAACGCCAATAGGCAGCGACGATCCGAACTCTGCCGGTTTTATGTTGTCACGATCAGTATTGGATGAGGAAGAATTGTTGCTGATCGCGGTCCATCCCGATGCCAGACGCAAGGGCATCGGCAAAGCGTTGGTCCAGCGCCTGTTCACAGATGCCGCGACTCGGCAAGTAAAGCGCGTGTTTTTGGAGATGCGTGACGGCAACCCTGCTGAAACGCTGTACCGGTCATTGGGCTTTTCCCCAATCGGCAGACGGCGCGGATATTATCGCAGCAACAGACTAAGCCCAATAGATGCGATAACATTTTCGCGGGAACTGGCTTAAGCGGCCCGTCAGCATGGTAAAAATATACTAGTGAGAATCCACCGATGCGCTTGCATCCCAGTGGATATTGCGTAATCGAATGCGCAGTTCTTGATTACAGATCGTTAATCGCAGTCAAGAGCATAAAAAAGCATATAATGATAATATGGGTCGATTGGAGACAACAAATGGAACAGCTTGAAGTGGATATGCGTGAGACTTTGCTTACGCTGACATCCGACATCGTCGCTGCGCATGTGAGCAACAATGAGGTTGCCCCCAGCGAAGTAAAAACACTGATTGAAGACGTCTATGGTGCCCTTGCCGGCATTGATGGCGACGCAGAAAAAGAAGAGCCACGGCCGGAGCCTGCTGTGCCAATCCGCTCTTCAGTCAAGAAAGACCACATCGTGTGTCTGGAAGACGGCAAGAAATTCAAAATGCTGAAACGCCATTTGATGAGCGAATACGGCATGACACCGGAAGAATACCGCGCGCGCTGGGATCTGCCATCCGACTATCCGATGGTTGCCCCCGCCTATTCAGAGCGCCGTCGCAGTCTGGCGATTGAAATCGGTCTGGGCCGCAAGCCTGGTCAAAAGCGTGGCCGCAAGAAAAAGGCTGCTTAACAGCTCTCTTTCAGCCAAGCTTGAGAAACACGCCCCGTCCCGATAAGGGAACGGGGCGTTTTCATTTGAGTTAGATATTCGGACACTATGATTGATCTGGAACAGCTTTGCGCCGAACGCGGCCTCAGGATTACCGAGCAGCGCCGGGTGATTGCGCGCGTCCTGTCGGACAGCGACGACCATCCCGATGTGGAAACGCTGCATGAGCGCGCCTCTGCGGTTGATCCCAAGATCTCTATCGCGACGGTGTACCGCACCGTGCGACTGTTCGAAGAGGCCGGCATTCTTGACCGCCACGACTTCGGCGATGGCCGCGCCCGCTATGAAGCCGCGCCCGAGGCTCACCACGATCATCTGATCGATGTCGAAACCGGCAAAGTCGTGGAGTTTGTCGATCCGGAGCTGGAAGCCTTGCAAAAAGTGATCGCCGAGAAGCTGGGCTACCGCCTCGTTGACCACCGCATGGAGCTGTACGGCGTGCGGATCGACCGTGACAACTGATCCGCTGAGCCGCGAATGGCGCTGGCGGCAAGACGCCGCGACCGGAAAATCTACTCC
>CAKZSF010000042.1 GCA_937920575.1 uncultured Sphingomonadaceae bacterium
TCCTGAAACCAGCTGTGCTTGCACTTGGCGCAGCGCACGGTGCGCCCCTCAACGCCGATGGCATTGTCGGGCACGACATAGCGTGTGGAGCAAGCTGGGCAGGAAATGATCATTGTGTTTTCCGGTTAAGCACTTGCGATAGGTTCCAACAAGAGGCGCAAACACTGTGGAAGGGCACGCGGAGGCTGTTTTCCACATGGATTGGTCGCTATAGGCCCTCGCAGACGCATTGTCGCAGCCCCATATACTAGAAAGATCATGAACGAGCATAGCGAAGAAATTGTTCAATTCGACAATGTCGGGCTGCGTTACGGCACCGACCCAGAGGTGCTGAGCAACATCTCTTTCACTCTGTTCCCCGGCAGTTTCTATTTCCTGACCGGTGCGAGCGGAGCGGGGAAGACGTCGTTGTTGAAACTTCTGTACCTCGCTCAACGTCCCTCGCGCGGGGCGATCCGGATGTTCGGGCAGGACATTGTCACGATGCCGCGCGGTGATCTGCCGAATTTCCGACGCAAGCTTGGCGTGGTTTTTCAAGATTTTCGGCTGGTTTCGCACCTATCTGCTTTCGACAATGTCGCGCTGCCGCTGCGCGTGTCGGGAATGGCCGAAAGCGATATTACGAAGCCGGTGAATGATATGCTCGACTGGGTCGGGCTGGAGCACAGACGCGAGGCGCAACCTGCGACTTTGTCGGGTGGCGAACAACAACGCGTCGCGATTGCCCGGGCGGTTATCGGGCGGCCCGATATGCTGATTGCGGATGAGCCAACCGGCAACGTCGATCCGGAGATGGCGCAAAAGCTGCTGCGTCTTTTCGAATCGCTCAACCGGCTGGGCACGACCGTGATCGTAGCCACGCACGATGTGCATCTGCTGCAAAAAGTGCCCGAATCGCTGATCATGCGGCTCGACAAGGGTAAGCTCTCAGACCCGACGGGCGCTTTGCGATTCCCGCCCAAGCGCAGGCAGGCTCCGACATGAGTCGCTCGCGTCAACTGGGCATGGCAATCTCTCGCGGGCTGGGCGGATGGACATCGCGTGAAGGCGAGATTGTGCCGCGCGCGCGGCTGCGCAGCCCGATGCCATGGGTCATCGCGATTATGATCGCCTTGACCAGTATCGCCACCGCGGGTGGGCTGGCGCTGGCCAATATGGCGAGCACGGCCGAGGCAGAAATCGCCAATGGCGCAACGGTGCAAATTGTCGAGGCATCGCCCGCCAAGCGCAATGCGCAAGCTGAACGCGCGCTAGCGATGCTGGCCAACACACAGGGAATCACAAGCGCAAACCGTGTGCCCGATGACCAGTTGGAAGAGCTGATAGAGCCATGGTTGGGTGATCTGCAGAATGGCTCTGAGGCCATTCCGATTCCGGCGCTGATTGATGTGCGGTTTGCTTCGGCAACGACGCAGGCGCAGCTGGATGGGCTGCAACAATCGTTGGAGCGAGTGGCTCCTGCTGCAAAGATTGACGCGCAATCGAGTTGGCTGGCGCCTGTATTCCAAGCGGTTCGCTCGCTGCAATATCTGGCGCTTGGCCTGGTCGTGTTGCTGGCGATTGCCAGTGTCGCGGCGGTTTGGCTCGCGGCCCGCAGTGCGCTGGGCAACAACCGAGAGACGATTGAGATTATTCACTTGCTGGGCGGCACCGACAGCCAGATTGCGCAAGTCTTCCAACGCTCTATCGCGATTGATGCGATCATGGGTGGGCTGGTCGGGCTGGCTTTGGGCGTCGTCGCAATCGTGTTCATGGCATCGCGGTTCTCGGCGCTCGATTCCGGCATGGTCAATGCTGGAGGGTTGGGCGTGGTGGATTGGTTGATCATATGCCTTTTGCCCGTATTGGGCGCTGGATTGGCTATGCTCACAGCACGCTTCACGGTGCTGAGAGCGGTTAGGCAGATGTTGTGATCCTGCGTTTGATCGCGGTCGGGTTTCTCGCCTGGGCGCTGGGCTTTATCGCGTTTGGCGCAATGCTGCCTCAGCCTGCTGGTGCCGCAAAGGCTGATGCCATCGTTGTACCGACAGGCGCTGCCGGACGGATTGAGCGCGGGCTGGAAATGCTGCGCGATGGGCAGGCCGACGCGATGCTGATTACGGGGGTTGATCCAGAGGTTAAACCAGCGGAGTTTCGCGCCGAATATGAGGTGTCCGTAAAGCTGCTGAATTGCTGCATTACGCTGGGATACCGCGCAGAGGATACGCGCGGCAATGGCGTGGAGGCCGGTGAGTGGCTGAAAGAGCGTGATGCCAAGACGGTGCGGCTGGTTACCAGCAACTGGCACATGCAACGCGCGGCGTTTGAACTGGGCTGGCATGCCGACCCGAACTTGATCATCATCGAAGATGCGGTGCCATCGCGCCTTGGCGTGGGCGGGTTGCTATGGGAATACAACAAGCTGCTGTTCGCGTGGATGCGCCATTGGATTGACGAGGTTCGATGATCGCCCATGATCCTGCGGAGCCTGTTGTTCTATCTCACCTTTTACGGCTTTAGCACGCTGTTGGTGATCGAAGCGGTCGCGCGGCTGACGTTCAAGCCGTCGACATTGCCCGACATTGCCCGTCGCTGGTCGCATCATCATCGCAACTGCCTGAAAGCCTGCCTCGACATTGACGTCGTAGTGGAGGGTGCGCCGAGCGAGGAGCCCGCCATCTATGCGATGAAGCATGAGAGCTTTTTCGAAGCGATCGACGTGCTGATGCTGTTCCGGCTGCCGGTGACATTTGCGAAAGAGGAGCTGTTCCGCATTCCCGGCTGGGGACGCGTGGCGCGGCATTACGGTTTGGTGCCGGTTGCGCGCAAACGCGGGGCGGGGGCGCTGCGCCGGATGATCAGTGTGGCCAGACGGTTTTCGGCGCAAGGGCGCCCGCTGATCATTTTTCCCGAGGGGACGCGTGTACAATCAGGGCAGGAGGCTCCGCTGAGGCCCGGCTTCGTGGGGCTGTACCGCCATCTGGACCTGCCCATCATCCCCGTCGCGGTGGATAGCGGGCGGCTTTACCAGCGCCTTTGGAAGCGTAGCGGGACGATCACGATCCGGTTTCTAGACCCGATCCCCGCTGGGCTGTCGCGCGACGAAGTGGAAGCGCGCACGGCAGAGGCGATCAACAGTTTCAACCGATTGCCCGCAAAATCCGACGATTAGGCGCGCACCAACGCTCCGGCATCCATCAGGTGCAAAATTGCAGGTAGAATGTCGTCGGCATCAAACTGCACTGATAAAGTCTGCAGCAATTGCTCTACCGTTTGTGGCGATTTGAGAAGTTCAAAGGCGCCGGCGACCTCGACAGGGGCAGGGTGGATCAGCACATCCGCCTCGGGCCGCGTGATGAGGATCTGCTCGCTGGCTTCAGTCAAGCCAATCGCCGCGATCACCGCAGGTGTGGCAATTACGACGCGCGCTGCAGGATGGCGCGCAAGGCTCATTCCCAGCAAGCCCGCTTCGTCCAGTCCGGCTAAGCTTTCGCGTTTGAACGGCTCAGCTTCGCCCGCGCGATAGGATTCCAGCCACGACCATTCGAATTGGGCAAACAGTGCCGCTTCGATCTGACCTTGCTGCGCCAGCCACTGCGGGAATTGTGCGCCCAGCTCAGCCAATGGCGCATCAGAGCCGCCGCCCGCCTCGACAAAATCGCGCGACACTTGGTTGAAGGCTTCCTCACCCAGATGCGCGAGAGTGTAGGGAAATGTGTCTTCCAAGGCGACCAGCCGACCGTGCGAAATCGTGTTGGCGTAGACAGCAAAGCCCATCATGACGCGGTTTTCGTCGCCGTCGAATTCGTCGAACGCCACGTGATCGGGGCCGTTGCGGATCGCCTTGGCAAAGCCGCCCTGCATTGTCGCCAAATCAGGACCGCCGGTTACAGGACCGCCGGTATCAGGCCCATTTGTATCAGACCCATTGGTATCAGGCATTCTCTGTCACCTTGGGCCGATCTTGCGCCGAAACATCGTCCAGAATTGCAAGCGCCTTATCGTGCTCATCCATCAGCACGTCATAATCGGGAATGTCGGTGTCCCATTCGATCAGCGTCGGTTTTGGGCCAGCGGAGCGGATGAAATGGGCGTAGAGCGACCATGTTTCGTCGTCCACTTCGCTGCCATGATCATCAATGTGGAGCGTGAAGTCACCGTGGTCTTCACTTGCATGACCTGCGAGATGGACTTCGCCGACCAGGGCAGGGTCAACCGCATCCACCATTGCCACAGGATCGAGCCCACAATTGTTGGCTGAAACAACCACATTGTTGATGTCGAAAATCAAGCCGCAGCCTGCCTTGGCGCAGAGCCGTTCGAGAAATTCCGCCTCGTCCATTTGGTCATAGGAAAAGGCGAGATAGCGCGATGGGTTCTCGACCAGCATGGGCCGTCCCAAACGCTCTTGCACAATCTCTACCGAGCGCGCGAAAATATCGAGCGTTTCGAGTGTGTAGGGCAGGGGCAGCAAGTCAGGAAAATTTTCCTTGCCCGTCATGCTCCAGCTGAGATGATCGGACACAGCGGCGGGGGTTATCCGCGCGGCCAGCTTGGCAAAGCTGTTGAGCTCGCTTTCAACGGGGCCGCTTGCAGACCCAAGCGAAAGGCCGGTGGAATGCATGCTGATCGCGTATTGCTCTGAAATCGCCGTCAACCAGCGCAGCGGTGGGCCGCCATCGGCGAAGTAATTTTGCGGATGGACCTCGACCCATCCGGGTCGGCGCGCATCCCCGTCTTCGCGCAGCACCTCGCTGTAATGCTGCGGTTTCAATCCAATGCCCACAGATAGGGGAAGGGTGGTGAATTCACTCATTGGATCGGTGCGGGGATGCGGCCTGTTCGGTATCTTCAAGAGCTAACGGATTAGCCTTGAGCCGGTACCGGCGGATCATTGTCAGCAACTTCGGTCAGCGAACCACCTTGTGGTTCACATTCGCCCGCTGGAACATACTTCCAGGCGTTGCCTTGATAATCGATAGTCGACGTGCCGGCACATGATGTGCCCGGGCCAGCCGCGCAGTCATTCTTGCCTGCCAGAGAGATACCGAAGCACTTCTCTTTCTCGCCTTCGCCAGCAGCAGCCAGAGCTTCCGCTTCTGTGGTCGCTGCACCTTCAGCGGTTGCAGCCGCATCGGCCTCTGCTTCGCCGCCGCCGCTACACGCAGCAACGGTCAACAGAGCGCCAGCCAGGGCACTGACTTTCAAATTCGTATTACGCATGATGATACTCTCCAGTTTATCTCACGAGATGAGTGAGTGCCTCACTCGATAACATGTTCGCTGGAGAATGCGCAGGGGTTACATAAACTTTGCCTGATTTTTGAGGTCAGGCCCTATTTCCCGAGGAGGCGGTTGGCCATTTCGCGGACTTCATCGCCCATATCTTCGCGTTCCAAGGCCAGCGCGAGCGTCGCCTCGACAAAGCCTACCTTGTTACCGCAATCGAATCGGCGGCCTTCAAATGTCACTGCGTGAAACGGCTGGTCGCCGATCATGCGGGCCATCGCATCGGTCAGTTGGATTTCGCCGCCTGCGCCTTTGCCCTGGTCTTCCAGTGTGCGCATCACTTCGGGTTGCAGGATATAGCGGCCAGAGATGATCTTGTTCGACGGAGCCTCCGCCTGTGGGGGCTTTTCGACCAGACCTTTAACTTCGGTCAGCGCCCCGCTCGCCGCGCCCGGATCAATCACGCCATAGGAGGAGACCTCTTCCTCTGGCACTTCCAACACGCTGATCAAATTGCCGCCGACTTCATCATAGGCCTCGACCATCTGTTTCATGCAGCCCGGGCCGCCATTGGCATTGGCGACCATCAACTCATCGGGCAGCAAAATTGCGAACGGCTCATCGCCCACAATTGCGCGCGCGCACCAAATCGCGTGGCCCAATCCCATTGGCACTTGCTGGCGTACCGTGATGATATCGCCCGGCGTTGCGCGCGTGGGATCGAGCACGCCCATATCCTTGCCGCGTTCGCCCATGGTGGTTTCCAGCTCGAATGCCATGTCGAAATGTTCGACGATCGCGGTTTTGCCGCGTCCGGTGACGAAGATCATTTGCTCAATCCCCGCCTCGCGCGCCTCATCCACCGCATACTGGATCAGCGGACGATCAACGATCGGCAGCAATTCTTTCGGTATCGCCTTGGTTGCAGGCAGGAAGCGAGTGCCGAGCCCGGCAACGGGGAACACGGCTTTTTTGATCGGTTTGTGTTGTGTCATGGTTCTATTCTTGGTCAGGATTGGGGCATCGGTCAACCGCGTGCTTGCTCCATACATATTAGGCGTTAAAGCCTTACGATATGGACAAGATACTTATACGTGGCGGAAATCGCCTGTCGGGCACCATCCCTGTTTCGGGTGCAAAGAACTCTGCCCTCACGCTGATTCCGTGCGCGCTGCTGACGGAAGAGCCGCTCACTTTGCGCAATTTGCCGCGTTTGGCAGATATTGACGGTTTTCAGCATCTGATGAACCAATTTGGCGTCACCACGGTGATGCAAGGCAAGCGGCCAGAGGATTTCGGCGGTGTGATGACGCTGGAGGCACCCCGCGTGACGTCCACGGTCGCGCCCTATGATTTGGTGCGCAAAATGCGCGCGTCCATTTTGGTGCTGGGCCCAATGCTGGCCAGAGCAGGTGAGGCGACCGTATCGCTGCCTGGTGGCTGCGC
>CAKZSF010000043.1 GCA_937920575.1 uncultured Sphingomonadaceae bacterium
GAGAACGCCATTCATCTTGCCAATTTCGCTCTTCTGGTCGCCTTCAACCTCGTTCACGAATTTGAATAGCACTGGATCAGCCGCGCTACCCGGTTGGCCGAGCAGTTCCTCGACCATATCGAGCGCGCCTTCGTGATGCGCGATCATCAGCGTCAGGAACAGACGGTCAAATTCCGCGCCCGACAGCGTCGCGAGCCGCGCAATGTCTTCGGCGCTCGCCATGCCTTGCATCATATGATGCATATGGCCGGCATGCGCGCCGCCCATTTTTGTGGGCTGCCCACGATCAGTCAGCCACTTTTCCATGAAATTGATCTCGTCTGCTTGGCTCGCTTCAATCCGGCCTGCTGCCGCAACCACTTCGGCGCGGTTGGTGCGATCCTTAACCAGCTTGGCCATTTCAACCGCCTGCTGATGGTGCGGGATCATCATCTGCATGAACATAATGTCAGCCGGAGAGAAGCTGGTGTCAGCGAGCTTGGTCGCTTCCTCGGCTGTCAGCACGCGGCTGTCAGCACCCGGCGCGCCCGGCTGCACAATCGGCACACTTTGCGCGGACAAGGATGTGGCGGTGGCGAGAAAAGACACGCCCATAGTGAGGCGTACAACGTTGCGATTGAGTTTCATGTGATTCCAGTCCCGAAGCGATATTGTCTTATCATTCAATTGGCACAGGGGCATGTGGTTCCGCAAATTTGATCGGACGAAAGGCTGATTGATCTGGTTAAACGCCTAATCGTATTGCGCTTTGAACTCTTCGCGGCGCGGCCCGAGATAGCCGAACAGATACGCGCCCACTTTGCGCATCTGGATTTCTTCCGCTCCTTCCGTGATCCGATAGCGGCGGTGGTGGCGGTAAATATGCTCGAACGGCTTGTGCCGCGAATATCCGATCCCGCCATGCACCTGCATCGCGCGGTCGGCGGCTTCGCAGACCAGCCGGTTCGCCCAGTAATTGCACATGGAGACCTTGTCAGAGATCGTCTTCTCGATCTCCTTATGCGGCATATTGTCCATGTCCCACGCGGTCTTGTAAATCAGCAGGCGCAGCATCTCGCATTGGGTCGCAAGCTCCACCAGCGGGAATTGAATCGCCTGATTGCGGGCCAGCTCCTGACCGAACGGCTTGCGCTCCCGCGCATAGCGCACGCTTTCCTCGACGCAATATGTTGCCGCACCCAGCGATGATGCCGCCTGCCGGATGCGGTTCTGGTGAACGAAGCTTTGCGCCAGCGCGAGGCCCATCCCCTCCTTACCCAGCATTGCGCTTTCGGGAACCCACACATCCTTGATCGACAGGCGCGGGTGATCGGTGGGCATGTTGAAGGTCCACATCCATTCCTCGATTTCCAGCCCCTCGGTAGGATTGGGCACGAGCAAACACGTGATCCCGCGCGCGTCACCATCCTCGCCATCGGTGCGGCAGAATGTTGCGCAATGGGTCGCGACATGCATGCCGGTGATCCACATCTTCTCGCCATTGATCAACCAACCATCGACGCCATCGCGAGTCTCGCGCACGGCGCGCGTTTCCATATGGGTCGCATCGCTGCCGTGATCGGGCTCGGTCAAGCCAAAGGCGACACGCCGCGTGCCCTCAAAGCCGCCCAAGATGAATTCCTGCTTCTGCGCCTCCGTGCCGAA
The DNA here is from genome assembly GCA_937920575.1 of uncultured Sphingomonadaceae bacterium. GTDB lineage: Bacteria > Pseudomonadota > Alphaproteobacteria > Sphingomonadales > Sphingomonadaceae > CAKZSF01. Next base: position 1,645 of record CAKZSF010000043.1, read on the forward strand.
CTGTTCATACATTTCGACGAAGGGGAAATTGCCGACAATGCTGTGCTCGTTCTGCAGATCATTATGGAGGCCCAGCCCGCGCTGAGCAAAGCGGTCGCGGATCACCGCCATCCACAGGTTGGAGCCATCTTTGCCGCCATATTTCTTGGGCGCGGAGAAACGCCAATGGCCTGCCTTGTCCGCCAGACGCTTGGCCTCGACTAGCAGCTCCTCCCAATCTTCACGCGGTAGGCCGCCTTCTTCAAAATTGGTGCGCGCATATTCACGGCGATGGTCGAAAAAGCGGATATTGTCGTCGCGCTGCTCGAGCGGGATGATGGTATCCTCGATGAATTTCTCAAGCTCGGCGTAGTAGTCTTCGAGCTCCTGCGGGATGGTGAAATCCATGAGTTAGTCCTCTCCGGTCCATTTTTTGCGCGCGACGGCCAGCGCCGGGTATTTGGGCGAGTCAATAAAGCACTTGGCCAAGGCATCGCTACGAAGACTAGCGAGATAACCGCGCTTGCGCAGTGTTAGTGCTCCAGAAAGCACTTTTTCGCCATGAATGTCGGTATCTCCCGGGCAGCAAATGCGATCATTTCGTTCGATCATGCTCAAAGCGTTTCTGGCTACTGCGAGCTGAAAGCGGTCATGGCCTTCAACTTTGCTCTTCAGCGAGACCAGCCATTCGGACACCGCCTGCGCTAGCTCACCCGGTGTCGCTTCACCTTGTCCGTGTCCATAGTCCAGTGGCTTGGTGACTTCTCGACTGTGTTCCTTCTTTGGCGCATCCACTTCAAGCAGCATCAGCAGGTCGAGCTCCTGCTCTGATGTCCGGCGCGAGATTACGGCGCGTTCCAGCATACGGTCCGACCCATTGCGCCAGCTCTTCGCGCAACCAAGACATCCCAGCGCCCACCACACGGTGCGGTGGATCGTCCAATAGCGGAACCGGGCCCGATCAACCGTCCGCCCGCTTTCGGCTTCGTATGCGGAGAAATACTCTTCAAGCGATCCCAGACCCAGCGCAGGCCGGTCGTATCGCGCGAACCGCCACACCGCCATGCAACCGAAGGCCAGATCCTCATGCGGGTCGCCAAAATGCGCCAGCTCCCAATCGAGCACGCCGGTCAAATGGCTTTCCTCGACCAGAATATTGCCCAGCCGGAAATCGCCGTGATTGAGCACGGGCTCGCATTCTTCAGGGCAATTGTCTTCTAACCACTTGATGCCCAGCGCAATGATCGGCCGGTCGCCGCCCGCTTCGTCAAATTGCTCGCGAAAACCGGCAATCGCCTCGCGATAATTCATCACTGGTACTGCGGCAGGCAATGCATCCCGCGCAAGGCCGTGAATGCGCGCCAGATTGGCCCCGCATTCCGCCAGCAGCCGCGAGGGATCGTCCATTGCGAGAATGTCCCTTGGGTTCGGCGTTCCCGGCAGTGCACGCATCACAAAGCCGCTACCAATGCCGTCATCAGGCTCCAGCTCCGCCACGACCTCTGGCGCAATCACGCCCGCACCATGCGCAGCGCGGATCACCGCCGCCTCCACATCATGACCAAAGGGTCGCTCGGCCATAAAT
>CAKZSF010000044.1 GCA_937920575.1 uncultured Sphingomonadaceae bacterium
TGGTCGACATAGCCCAGATGGACGGTGTCGCCGATTTCGATGCTGCCGCTGTCGGGCGTTTCCTGGCCTGTGATCATGCGGAACAGCGTGGATTTACCTGCGCCGTTGGGGCCGATTACGCCGACAATGCCGCCCGGTGGCAGGCTGAAGGAGAGGTCTTCGAACAGCAGCTTGTCATCATAGGCTTTGGAGATACCTTTGGCCTCGATCACTTTGCCGCCGAGGCGCTCAGGCACCTGAATGACGATTTGCGCCTTGCCGGGTTTGCGATCACCCTGCGCGTCCTGCAATTGTTCAAACTTGCGGATACGCGCCTTCGATTTGGTCTGGCGCGCAGCGGGTGTCTGGCGGATCCAGTCGAGTTCGCGCGAAAGTGCCTTTTGGCGGCCGGATTCCTCGCGCTCTTCCTGCGCCATCCGCTTGGCTTTCTTCTCCAGGTAGGTCGAGTAATTGCCCTCGTATGGGAAGTATTTCCCGCGATCGAGTTCCAAAATCCAGCCCACCACATTGTCGAGGAAGTAGCGATCGTGCGTGATCATCAGCACGGCACCGGCATATTCCTTCAGGTGGTTTTCGAGCCATTCGACGCTTTCGGCATCGAGGTGGTTCGTCGGCTCGTCCAGCAGCAGGATTGACGGCTTCTGAATCAGCAGGCGGGTGAGGGCGACACGGCGGCGCTCACCGCCGGACAGATTGGTCACTTCCCAATCGGATGGTGGGCAACGCAGTGCCTCCATCGCGATCTCCAGCTGGTTGTCGAGAGTCCAACCATCAACCGCATCGATCTTGGTTTGCAGATCGGCCATTTCCTCGCCGAGCTTTTCATAATCTGCATCCGGTTCCGCCATTTCGGCGGCGACGGCGTTGTACCGATCCACCAGGTCCGCGGTCTCGCGCGCGCCATCCTTCACGTTTTCGAGCACAGTCTTGCGCTCGTCGAGCGTTGGCTCCTGCGGCAAATAGCCGACCGTGATGTTTTCACCCGGCCATGCTTCACCGGTGAAATCTGTGTCGATCCCCGCCATGATCTTCATCAGTGTCGACTTGCCCGCGCCGTTGGGGCCCACGATGCCGATCTTTGCGCCCTGATAGAATTGCAGGTTGATGTCAGTCAGCACCGGCTTCTGGGCACCGGGGAAGGTCTTGGTCATGTTCTTCATGACATAGGCATATTGGGCGGACACAGGATTTTCCTTCGGATTCGGAATGGCAGAATTGCGGTTTCACGCGGGCAGATAAGGTGTCTGGCCGCGCGGGGCAAGCTGGACTTGGGATGAGAGGGACGATAGCTAGCTTGCCATGAAGAAGACCATCCTCGCGCTGACCGCGCTTTCGCTTTCCACCACTGCAATCGCCCAGCAATGGAATGGGCCGTTGGCCTATCTTTCAAAGGGGCAAAACCCCGATGGCACGCCGATCGAATATACCGGTGATTTGGGCGAGGTGGCCGACCAGGCTTTGGTAAAAGACACTTATGCGTGGGACTTTGTCGAAGGGATCACAACAGAGGTCGGCCCGAGACAAGCAGGCACCGAGGCTGAGAAACGCGGTCGCGATTGGGCTGTGGCTTGGCTGACAAAGCATGGCTTCCAGAATGTTGCGGACGAGCCGTTCGAAATGGAGACGTGGGTGCCGGGTGATTACCACCGCGCAGAAATTCTCAGCCCTTTCCCGCAGCCCTTGGTGATTCAACCGCTTGGCAACAGTGCCTCTACAGGGATCGAGGGTATTACTGCCGAGGTTATCGAGTTTGAAAACGTAGCCGCCTTGCGCGCCGCGCCGGATGGCAGCCTTTCCGGCAAGATCGCCTATATTTCGCACACCATGACACCGACGCAGGATGGCTCACAATACGGCTTTGCTGGCCCCGCGCGTTGGGTGGGAGCCGGTATCGCGGCGAGCAAAGGCGCGGTGGCGACGGTTATCAAGTCGGTCGGAACCGATTGGCACCGCAATCCGCACACAGGTGGTACGGGCTTTCCCGAAGGGGTCAGCGCCACACCAGCTGGAGCGCTGTCTCTGCCCGATGCGGCCAATCTGGAACGGATGTTTGACCGCGCGAACGGCAAACCCATCACAATGAAATTGACGCTGACTCCAGAGCGGCTCGGCACCACGACCAGCGGCAATGTCGTGGGCGAAATTGTTGGCCGCGATCCGTCGCTGCCGCCGGTTCTGCTCGCTTGCCATATTGATAGCTGGTGGAATGCACCGGGCGCGTTTGACGATGGGGCTGGCTGCGGAATTATCGCAGCCGCCGCGCTACATGTCAGTAGATCGGGCCAGCCGCTGCGCACCATTCGCGTGCTGATGGCGGGGGCAGAGGAGGTCGGCCTGTTTGGCTCTGTCGCTTACAGCAAGGCGCATATTGATGAGCCGATTGGTGTAGGTTTGGAAAGCGATTTTGGCGCGGATCGCATTTGGCGGTTTGAAAGCAATTTTCGTGAAAGCAATTCCGATTTGCATGCGAAGCTGGCGGCATCTGTGGCGCGCTTTGGCGTTGCGAATTCAACCATCGTTGCGAGGGGCGGGGCAGACATCAACATCTCGCGCGATCAAGGCGGCGCGATCATTGATTTGCAGCAGGATGGCACGCGCTATTTCGAACTTCACCACACGCCTGATGATACGCTGGACAAGATCGATCCGGCACAGCTGCGCCAGAATGTCGCGGTGTGGACACAGGTCGCCGGCATTCTCGCCAACGAGGCAGGGCCAATCAAGCCTAAGGACTAGGCCCGAATTAAGCCGTCAATGGGTTGATCATTGCGTCCCGGAAACAGCGTTCGCATCGCCAATTGTGGGTCGATCCCGAAGTGCTGGGCAACAGCGTTACCAGTAACAGCTTCCACCGATTGCGTCGGTTTCAGGTC
>CAKZSF010000045.1 GCA_937920575.1 uncultured Sphingomonadaceae bacterium
TGCTTTGCTCTATCGGAAACCGCGCGAAACATTCGTCGCTCACCGCGCAGAGGATGTGGCAGAAATATTGGCGCAGGCCGATGCGGCGCGGATCGAAAGCGGCGGGCATCTGGCGGGCTATCTTGCCTATGAGGCTGGCCTGGCGTTGGAGCCAAAACTCGCCTCGCTTGCGGCGAAACGCACCGGCGCAAACGGCCCCTTATTGTGGTTTGGTCTGTTTGACGAGCCAGACGAGATTGCGGTCGATCAGATGCCGCAATGGCTAGCAGGCACGGGCAACACCAGCACCGCGCCTGCTATTGGCCCGCTGGAACCGATGATCAGCCAGGGCGAATATTGTGCGAGTTTTGCCGAGCTGCAGCGCGCGATCCGCGCAGGCGATATCTATCAAGCCAATCTCACCTTTCCGCTGGCCGGATCGTATCGCGGTGATCCGTTGGCGCTGTACGCGGCGCTGCGCCCGGCGGCGAAGGCGGGCTATGGCGGGGTCGTGTTTGACGGCACGCATTGGCTCCTCAGCTTCTCGCCTGAATTGTTCGTATCGATCAGCGATGGCGAAGCGAAAGTGAAACCAATGAAGGGCACACGCCCTCGCGGTCTATCAGCGGATCAAGACAAAGCGTTGGCGGATGAGCTGGCCAATTCGGTCAAGGATCGCGCCGAGAACCTGATGATCGTGGATCTGATGCGCAATGATCTCAGCCGCGTGGCACAGGCAGGCAGCGTGCGTGTCGATAAGCCGTTCAATGTGGAGAGCTATCCGACTGTGCATCAGATGGTCTCGACCGTGCGCGCAGAGCTGGAACCGGACACCAGCCTGCCTGACCTTTTGCGCGCGATCTTCCCTTGTGGTTCGATCACAGGCGCGCCCAAAATTCGCGCGATGGAGCTGATCAACAGTATCGAACCATCGGCACGCGGCCCCTATTGCGGTGCCATTGGGCGCGTCGGCCCTCCGCCCGACAAGTTGGCCAAAAATGCAGGTCCGTCACAAACAATTGGAACCGCCGCGTTTAATGTGGCAATCCGATCTCTGCGTCTGACGCCGGGGGAAAATGCGCAAGGCCGCGCTGTGCTGGGAGTAGGCTCAGCCATTGTGGCGGATTCGCAGGCGCTCCCTGAATGGCGCGAATGTTTGGTCAAAGGGGGATTTGCCCGCGTGTCGTCAGTCGACGAACAAGCTGCCAGTTTCGATCTGATCGAGACGATGCGATTCGACCCCGAGGCAGGGATCGAGCTGCTCGAACTCCATTTGGAACGGATTAAGGCGAGCGCGGCTGAGCTGGGCTTTGTGTTTGACCGGCACGAGGCGCGAAATCGCATTCAGGCGCTGTGTTTCGATTTGGAAGAGAACGCAAAAGTCCGGCTGGTCTTATCCCGGGCCGGGGCGATTGCCTTGGAGGCCGGCCCGCTGCCTACGCTCGACAAGAAGAAGGCGCGCTGTGCATTGCTGCCGCTGCCAGTGGATGAAAGCGATTGGCGTCTGCGCCACAAGAGCAGTGACCGCGGGTTCTACGAAAACGCGCTGAATGTGGTGCAGGCCGCCGGCGGGCATGAGGCGATTCTGCTGCGCGATGATGGCCTAATTACCGAGGGCAGCTTCACCAATATTTTTGTCGAGCGGGACGGCGTTTTGCTGACACCGCCAGCTTCGCTTGGCTTGCTACCGGGCGTGTTGCGGCGATCCTTGCTGGACAGCGGCAAGGCGGAAGAGGCCGAGCTGACGCTGGTCGATTTGCAAGGGAAATTCTTTATCGGAAACGCTGTTCGCGGCTTGGTCCGCGCAAAGTTGCTTGGCGCGTGAACGCGCTGCCCAATTCCGCACCCGCGATTCTCTATGAAGATGGGGAAGCGCTGGTGATCAACAAGCCAGCGGGCATGCCGGTCGATCGCCCGCGTCGCGGTGGGCCGTGCCTGGAGGATCATCTCGATGCGCTGAAACTAGGCTTCCAGAGGGCGCCTGTTCCGGTCCATCGGCTCGATACCGACACCAGCGGCTGCCTGTTGCTGGCGCGCAACCCCAAAGCGTTGAAGCGTTTCAACAAGTCGTTTGAGGATCGTCTTGTTGCGAAGACTTATGTGGGCATTCTGGCGAGCGAGTTGGGCGAAGCGGCCGGCACAGCCGGTCGGATTGAAATGTCGCTCAGCAAGATCAGCAGCGCCGAGAAAGGTTGGCGCATGATCCCGGCCAAGAAGGGTAAAGTCGCGGTCACCGATTGGACATTGCGTGAAGTGAAGGACGGGCTGGCGCTGCTTGAAATGCGCCCCGAGACGGGCCGGACGCACCAGTTGCGCGTCCATACGGCGAGCGAGCTGGGCGTCGCGCTGCTGGGTGATCCTGTCTATAGCAAAGCCGATCCCCGCGCTCCGCGTACGATGCTGCATGCCAGTGGGCTGACTGTAACGCGCCCGGGCAAGACCGATATTGTCGCGATGGCGCCGATGCCGGCGGATTTCATCGCCCTCGGGTTTGACGATGGATGAGGGCGAACACGCTGACCTGATCGAGCGGGCGATGAATTTGGCGCAAGAGCGCTTTATCGCCGCCTCTGGCCCCGGCGGGCAGAATGTGAACAAAGTCGCCACGGCTGTGCAATTGCGGCTGAACGTGTTCAAGCTGCGCCTCTCGCCGCCGGTCTTCAACAGGCTCAAAGCGTTGGCAGGCAGCAAGATGACCGCCAGCGGCGAAATTGTGCTCACCGCGCGCACCCATCGCACGCAGGAAGCGAATCGCGAAGATGCGCGCAGGCGGCTCACTGACATGCTCGAGGCGTCCTTGCGGGCACCCAAAACGCGCAAGAAGAGCCGCCTCAACCGTGTGGGCAAGGAAAAGCGGATTAAGTCAAAGAAGGCGCGCGGCACGGTCAAGGCCAATCGCGGTAAGGTTTCGCGCAAGGACTGGTAGGTTGGTGGGCCTGTTCGCCGAGGCTGTGACCGGAGCAGTTTCGCTTGACTTTGCCCCGTGAATCACCCATTGGCCCGCATCGAATGGCGGCGTGATTGCGCCGCTATATGTTTTTAGGCCCGCTGTGGCCCTCAACGAACAATTGGAACAAGTGCCATGGCGAAGCCTGCAACCGTGAAAATCAAGCTGGTCTCTACCGCTGACACCGGCTTTTATTACGTCACGAAAAAGAACCCACGCAACATCACCGAGAAAATGACTTTTCGTAAGTACGATCCGGTGGTGCGCAAGCACGTGGAATTCAAGGAAGCCAAGATTAAGTAAGCGTTTGCGGGTGGTATCCGCCCGCCGCAGCTTAACGGCTATACATCACGAAATTCACTGACAGTTCAAATCGCGTTTGTTAAACGGCGCCTTATGAACACGATCACATCTCTTTTCGCTAAGCCCGCCCTCGCGATTGCGTTGGGCGGCGCTGCTGTTGTCACGCCATTTGCTCTGACTGTGCCCGCTGCGCCGGTACAGGCGGCTGCTGGCGATCTCGACAAGGCGGTCACTGCGCTTCGAACCATCTCGACGCTGAAGGCGAATTTCACACAGACTGATCGCAATGGTCAGCGGATCAAAGGCGTGTTGACGCTGAAGCAACCGGGCAAAATCCGGTTCCAGTACGAGAAGAGCGTGCCGTTGCTGATTGTATCGGATGGCAAGGCGCTGACTTTGATCGATTACGAGGTCAATCAGGTACAGCGCTGGCCGATCAAAAACTCGCCACTGGGTGCGTTGCTCGATCCCAATCGCGATGTGAAGAAATTCGGCAAGCTGCAAAACACGAGCGATCCGAACGTGGTCAGCGTGCAGGTTCGCGATCCCAAGCGGCCCGAATTCGGCATGATCACGCTGATTTTTCAGCGCCACGGGGCATCGCCGGGTGGTTTGAAACTGGTCAGCTGGGTTGCGCTCGATTCGCAGAATAAGCGCACCACAGTGCGACTCAGCGGCCATCGCTATGGCGTTCCGGTGGGCAGCAATGCTTTCAAATGGAAAGACCCGCGTAAGTCTTCAGGTCGTCGCTAAGGTGCAACGATTGGGCGTGGCGTGAGCCTACTTAGCGGTAAACCGGTACGGCCTGTTCATTTGAGTGAAAGACGATCAGGCGTAAAACTCTAATCATCAAGACGGAAATAGAGGCGGGTTTCCCCCTGTTGCCCTAGCCTCACGATACCCGGCTTGGTTAGCGTGACGAACGCTTTGATGAACCCTCGACCCATTGCCCCCGGGTCGGGGGTTTTTCTTTGGTTTTCTCGCAGTTTTTGCTCTGGCGCTGAATTCCAATGGTGGATTTTCAAAGGCGTGCCGCCTAAGTCATCCGCCATGGTTTCGATTGCTACTTGGAATATCAATTCGGTTCGGCTGCGCATGCCGATTGTTGAGCGCTTCTTGAAAGAGGAAGCGCCCGATGTGCTGTGCCTGCAAGAGATCAAATGCGAGGAGCATCTGTTCCCTTACAAGGCGTTCAACGCGCTCGGCTACACCCATCACGCGGTGCATGGGCAGAAGGGCTATCACGGTGTGGCAACCGTCGCGAAAATCCCGCTGACTGAATATTCGCGGCTCGATTGGCAAGCCAATGGCGAGGCGCGCCATGTCGGGGTCGAACTGGGCGGGGCTGGCCAGGGTCTGTGCCTGGACAATGTTTACGTTCCGGCCGGGGGCGATATTCCCGATCGCGAGAAAAACGCGAAGTTCGGCCAGAAGCTCGACTTTCTGGAACGGATGACGCGTTGGGCGGACGGGATTGATCGCCCGACCATGATCGTGGGCGATTTCAACATTGCGCCGCTTGAATGCGATGTGTGGAGCCACAAGCAATTGCTGAAAGTCGTCAGCCACACGCCGCTCGAAGTCGACACGCTGCAACGGTTTATGGACGCGCATGGCTGGTCGGACATTGGCCGCGAGCAAATCGCCGCGCCAGAGCGGTATTACAGCTGGTGGAGCTATCGCGCGAAGGATTATCGTGCTGGCGATCGAGGGCGGCGGCTCGACCATATGTGGGGCAGCCCAGAGGTCGGCAAACAAGTCACCGGGCACCGCATTCGCGAGGATGCACGCGGATGGGAGAAGCCCAGCGATCACGTGCCGCTGATTACGGAGCTGTCGCTCTGAGCGAGACGCCTGCCACTCTGTCGCCCGCGAGACGGGCTGCGCAGGCCGTGGATGCGCTGCGCCATGGCTGGGCGATCCATATTGAAGGCGGGCCAGTGCTGTTGCCGGTCGAAACGGGCATCGCGCCCGAGGCCGCATCCACGCAGATGCTGATTTCCTGCGCGCGGGCAATCACGTTGAAACTTGCCAACCAGCGCGAGGCTGCGGTGCCGCATGCGCCGGTGCTGATCCGGGGCGGAGAGGCGTTTGATCTGGCCAGTGGGTTGGAAATTGCCGACCCCTCGCTTGATCTCGTTAATCCCATGAAGGGACCGTTTCAGGCGGTGGCGCTAACGTGGGAAGAACAGGCCGCCGCCGCGCTGGAACTCGCGCGGATTGCCGGGATATTGCCCGCCTTTCTTGTCGCGCCAGAGCGTGCTGGCGAAGCGCATGCGCTTAAGGTTAGTGATCTGGCGGATTACACGGATCCGGCGCACCTGATGATCGCAACGCGTGCGCGGTTACCCGTTTCGGCGAGCGAGGAGGCGGAAATTGTTGCCTATCGCTCAACTCATGACACGCGCGAGCATGTTGCCCTTGTGATCGGGCAACGCAGAGCCGGACAAGTGCCGCTGGTGCGCCTCCACTCCGAATGCTTGACCGGCGATATTCTGGGCAGTCTGAAATGCGATTGCGGTCCGCAATTGGATGCGGCGCTTCACGCAATGGCCGAAGAATCCAAGCAAGGCGGATGGGGCGTGCTGCTCTATCTGCGGCAAGAAGGGCGCGGGATCGGTTTGATCAACAAGATGCGCGCGTACAAGCTGCAGGATCAGGGCTTTGATACGCTGGAGGCGAACACACGGCTGGGGCTGCCAGAGGAAGCGCGGGATTTTCCGGTCGCGGCGCGGATGCTGGAATTGCTGAGCGTTGATGCGATCCGGCTGATGACCAACAATCCGGCGAAGGTCGATGCGCTGCAAAGCGCTGGTGTTGATGTGATCGAACGCGTGCAGCATCAACTGCCCGCCAACCCGCACAATGCACGCTATCTTGCGACCAAACGCGACGAGGCAGGACATCTCTTGAAATGAGCCCGCCGCTGGTTCGCGAGGAGCGCGCAGGCGACCAATCGGCCATTTTCACGCTGACCAAGGAGGCGTTCGCGCCAATGTGGTTCAGTGATGGCACCGAACAACATGTGATCGACGGACTGCGCGCTGATGGCGATTTGACGCTATCGCTGGTGGCAGAGCAGGATGGTGTGGTTGTTGGCCATATCGCCTTCTCGCCCGTCACGATATCTGATGGCGCGCGCGATTGGTATGGGCTTGGCCCGGTTTCCGTTACCCCTGACTTGCAACGCAGCGGAATTGGATCAGCGTTGATCCGGCGCGGTATCGCGATGATGGAGGAGGCGCATCAGGCGAACGGCATCCTCTTGATCGGCTCAAACGAATACTACCCGCGTTTCGGGTTCGAACATGATCCGGAGCTCACCTATGCGCACGGCCCGACAGAAGCGTTCCAGAGGCTCGTGCTGCATGGTGCTGCGCCAAAGGGAGAGGCGCGGTTTGCGCCCGCCTTTGGCGATGAATAAGGCTTAGCGGCGCTCGGTCGGCTGAATGCCGCGACCCAGGCGGTTGGAGCCAAGGTTCACATTGTCGCTCGACCAATTCGCCAAGAATGTCGTGTTGCGCGATACGCCATTGGCGAGGCGCGCGTCGTTGCCAGCGATCATCAGCCCGGTCGAATCGACCTTCTTGCCCTCTGGTGCGACAGTGATGAAGGC
>CAKZSF010000046.1 GCA_937920575.1 uncultured Sphingomonadaceae bacterium
GCGTTGGATGCCAAGGATGTCGCCGGTATCCGCGTGGTTCGGCAGGGTTTTCATGACTATGCGCGCGGCAGTGTGATTGAGTCCAAAGACCCGCGCGGCGGGCGCTATTACTGGTTCGGACTGGACGTTGTGGAGCACACACCGGGTCACGACACCGACCTGGAAGCAATTGCAGATGGGTATATTTCTGTAACACCGCTACAACTGGATTTGACGCACCACACTTCGCTGGGCACATTGCGCGGCAGGTTTTCCGAATAGAGGAACAACTTAAGTGAAACGCCTTGCTTTACTTGCCCTTGCGCCCTTCGCGATCGCCGCGAGCAATCCCGCGACTGAAACTCAACATGTGGTGGAGGAGGGCGAAACGCTGAATGGCATCGCCAACCGCGCGGGCGTGTCCGCCGCCGTCATCGCGGCTGCCAATGGCATTCAAGAACCCTATGTGGTGCAAAAGGGGCAGAAGCTCTTTATCCCGCGCCAACGCAGCCACACGGTGAAATCGGGCGAGACGGCAATGGGCATCGCCAATCGTTATCGCGTGCCCTACTCCGCATTGCGCACCGCCAACGGATTGAAAAGCAATGGCGCGATCCGCGTCGGGCAAAAGCTGATCATTCCGGCGATCGCGCCAGAACGCACCATCAGCCGCTCTATCCCCGCCACCCGCAAGACACCCTATTTCCGCCCCCCTCATGGTGGCCGCATCCTCTATGGCTATAAAGTTAGAGCGGATGGCGGCGGGCATGAGGGCTATGACTATGCGGTGAAAGCCGGCGATATGGTGCGCGCGTCGGCCAGCGGCACAGTGACTTTCGCTGGCACTGATCCCAAGCGGTTCGGCAAAATCGTGATCATTTCGCACGGCAATGGCTGGCTCAGCGCTTATGGCCACTTGTCGCAAATCACCGTGAAGAAGGGCGAGAGCGTGAAGCAAGGCGAACGCATTGGTTTGGCCGGACAAAGCGGTGTCGCCACATACCCCGAATTGCATTTTGAAATCCGCAAAGATGGCAAGCCGGTGAATCCCAAAGGGCGGCTTTCCTCGCGGTGAATCAAAAGCAAAACCAGAAACTGCGCAAACGCTTGAAAAGCCAGCAATTTGCTCCGCTGAGGCGCGCAGTCAATGTACCCGTATGGGGCGATCTGGGTATTCGTATCGGCCTGGCGCTGCTGCTGGTCGGCATCGTGATCATGATCCACTGGTTCGATCGCGATGGTCTGGTCGACAATCTGGATGGCGAGGTCAGTTTCCTCGACGTCGTCTATTTCACAATGATCTCGATCACCACCACGGGCTTTGGCGATATTGCCCCGATCAGCGACCGCGCGCGCCTGATAGAGGCGGTAATCGTGACCCCGATCCGTTTTGCCGTGTTCTTTATCTTTGTCGGCACAGCCTATAACTTCATCATCAAACGCAGTTGGGAGACGTGGCGCATGGCCCGCATTCAGGAACAGCTATCAGACCACGTCGTGGTGCTGGGCTTTGGCGTCAGCGGTTCGGAAAGCGTCGCAGAGCTGATCGCACGCGGCACCAACCCGAGCGATATTGTGGTGATCGATCCTAGCGATGACCGGCTGAGAGGGGCCGAAAAGCTTGGCTGCAATGTCATGCAGGGCGATGCGACCCGCGATGACACGCTGAAAGCCGTGCACATTCATCTGGCGGATTCCGTGCTGGTTTCCGCCGGACGCGACGACACCTCGATTCTGATCGTGCTGACTGTGCGGCATCTCGCGCCGGATGTGCCGATCAGCGTGGTCGTGCGCGCCGATGATAATGAACGCCTCGCGCGGCAAGCAGGGGCGAACAATGTCATCAATCCGGTGCGCTTTACCGGGCTCCTGCTAGCAGGCAGTGCGAAGGGCACGCATATCGCGGAATACCTCGCCGACCTCGCCTCGATCAGTGGCCGTGTGCAGCTGGTGGAGCGCGAGATTACCGAGGATGAGTGCGGCTGCTCGATCTCCAACCTGAATTCCGGCGGCAGGGGCCTGCGCGTCTATCGCGGTGGCAAAGCGCTCGGTTTTTGGGAGGATGAATGTCAAAACCTCCAACCCGGCGATATCGTGGTCGAAATCGTGCCGACCGAGAATGGCTCAGGCAAAGGCGACGGGCATGAGGGTGAGGGGTAGGTTAGTCGTCCAAGAACGCGAACTCTTTCCTTTCATGATGCACTAGCCAAGCTCCCAACATAACAAAAAGGCTCGCAAATAGCGCACCAATGACCGCCGCAACTCTTCCCCAAAGACTGTCTTCTATGGCTTTGCTCGGGTCATCTGACTCATAGATAATGGAAAGCGGTTCGCCAATTTGGTATGCACCTTTGCGTTGCGAGCCAGGCTTCACAACAGCAACCTGCTCCTTTCCATCCAAGGTGCGAAACCGAACAATCGGTTCGTAAGTAGTCCCGCCACGATAAGCGGCTCGGCTGTTGATGCTACTTATTTTTCCTTCTGTGGAATGCCCAGTCATCGCAATGGAGACCTGATGGTAGGCCGTTTTAGATGCGACCACGAAAAAGACGCTTCCAAGCAGGAAAAAAATTGCTCCAATAATTGTCTTCGGACCAATCACGGCAAGTACGCGTGCACCAGCCCCATGGCGATGTAGAACAGCATCCAGTACCCAGCGTCGATAAAGAACAGCGCCTTACCTTTCTGACTGAATAGGTAGTTCGTGCCCAGCGCGGGGATGATGAAGCCCAGCGCCACACCGAAGCTGGTCATCACTTTTGCAAAAACGGACAGATCAGCGCCCAGATCAGCATAGCTTTGGAACGTGTGCGCCAAAGTCCAACTGGCCAGTAGCGAGAACGCAAATGCGCCGCCGTAAATAAGGCCCATATTGCCTTCCTTGATCTGCTCCTCAGTCAGACCAACCGCGCCCATCCATTTCTTGCCCATGATCGGCCCGTACCAGATACCGCCCACAACAAAGCCCGCCAGAGCCGCCAACACGACGCCCAGCCAGTTTACTGCAAATAGATCCATGAAACCGCTCCCTATCCTGAATCCCTGAGGAAGGTGTAGCGCATTCTTTCCGCGGCGTGTAGAGGCTCGCGCAATGAACAACGCCACCACACTACCGGACGCCAAAAAGGTCGGCATGGTCAGTCTCGGCTGTCCCAAGGCGCTCGTCGATTCCGAGCGTATCCTCACGCGGCTGCGCGCCGATGGCTATGCGATGAGCCCCGACTATGCGGGCGCGGATGTGGTGCTGGTCAACACGTGCGGCTTTCTGGACTCGGCCAAGGAAGAGAGCCTCGCCGCGATCGGTGAGGCGATTGCCGAAAATGGCCGCGTGATTGTAACTGGCTGTATGGGCGAAGAGGCCGACGCGATCCGCGCCGCACACCCGCAAGTGCTCGCGGTCACGGGCGCGCATCAATACGAGCAAGTCGTCGAGGCGGTGCATGAACATGCCCCACCCAGCCAAGGCCCGTTTGTGGATTTGATTCCGCAGCCGACCGCGCTCAAGCAGCGAAGCGATAGCGCACAAGAAACG
>CAKZSF010000047.1 GCA_937920575.1 uncultured Sphingomonadaceae bacterium
GCGCCCTGCCAGCGATTTCGCCAGCGACAAAGGCACCGCACGGCTCAAAGACATTCACGGCGTCGCAACACTGGACGGATTTGGCAGTTTCACTCGCGCAATGCTGGCTGCCGCTGGTGGGTTGATCGCCTATCTCGACCATGCCGGACGCGGGAATTTACCGCTTTTGCTACCGCCCATTGCCCGCGAAAGTGATGCGCATCTGGCGATGGACGAGGCGACGCGGAGCAGCTTGGAAATTCTTGAATCGCAACAAGGCGGCCGCTCAGGCAGCTTGATCGCCAGCATTGATCGCTGCGTAACGGGCGCAGGCGCACGGCAGCTCGCCGAAGATTTGGCCGCGCCGCTTGCGAACAAACCCGCTATCGAAGCGCGCCTCGCGCTGGTGCAGCTGTTTCACGAGGATACACTGCTCCGTGGCGACATCCGCGCGTTCTTGAAAGGCCTGCCCGATCTGGGCCGCGCCTTGGGCCGGATAGTCGCAGGGCGTGGCAGCCCGCGCGATTGCGGGCAGGTGCGCGATGGATTGAGCGAAGCGCGGCGGTTGCACGAGGCGCTAGCCAAGCTCCCCAATCCGCCTGCTTTGCTCGCTGATCTGTTGCCGCATCTGACTGGTCATGGCGCGCTGACCGATTTGCTCAGCCGCGCGCTCGTGCCCTCTCCGCCGACGGAGCGGCAATCGGGCGGCTACATCGCAGAAGGTTACGACGCCGCGCTCGACGAGCTGCGCGCCGTGTCGGGCAATGCTCGCAAGGCCATTGCGGCGATGGAGGCTCGCTACCGCGATGACACCGGCATTGCCTCGCTCAAGATCAAGCACAATGGCGTGCTGGGCTATTTCATCGAAGTGCCAAGCAAGCATGGCGACGCCTTGATGAACCCCGATAGCGGCTTCACGCACCGGCAGACGATGGCGAGCGCGGTGCGGTTCAATTCGCTGCAACTGCATGAGGAAGCCAGCCGGATAGCTGAGGCCGGTGGCCGCGCACTCGCCGCGGAAGAGGCGCATTTTGAGGAACTGATTGGCGCGATCATCGAGGCACGGCTTGCCATCGCCGCGACAGCTGCGGCGCTGGCAAGGATCGACGTGGCAGCCGGACAAGCTGAGCGCGCGAGCGAGGGCCAATGGTGCCTGCCCGACATCAGCGAAAGCGCAGAATTGTCAATCAGAGCGGGCCGCCATCCGGTGGTCGAGGATGCACTGGCAAAGGATGGCGAGCGCTTTGTCGCCAACAATTGCGCGTTGTCTCAGGCGGATCGGCTGTGGCTGATCGGCGGGCCAAACATGGGCGGTAAATCAACCTTCCTGCGCCAGAACGCGCTGATTGTGCTGCTCGCACAAGCAGGTGGCTATGTTCCGGCAGAGGCCGCCACCATTGGCTTGGTTGACCGGCTGTTCAGCCGTGTCGGCGCGTCTGACAATCTCGCGCGCGGCCGCTCAACCTTTATGGTCGAGATGGTCGAGACCGCAGCCATTCTTGCCCAAGCGACCGAACGCAGCTTTGTGATCCTAGACGAAGTCGGGCGCGGCACATCGACATATGACGGGTTAGCGTTGGCCTGGGCAGTGGTTGAGGCAGTGCATGAGCGCAACCAATGCCGCTGCCTGTTTGCAACACATTATCACGAGCTCGCACGACTCGCGGACACTTGCGAAGCGCTGTCGTTGCATCATGTGCGCGCTCGCGAATGGAAAGGTGATCTGGTGCTGCTGCACGAGTTAGCCGAGGGACCGGCAGATCAATCCTATGGTCTTGCAGTGGCGAAACTCGCAGGCGTGCCAAAGCAAGTGGTGAGCCGCGCGCGGCAAGTGCTCAACAAGCTGGAGAAAGGCCGCGATGAAACGGGCGGCCTAGCAGCTGGACTTGGCGAATTGCCGCTGTTTGCCGCCGTTGCCGAAGAACCCGATGAGGATGTCGATGCATTGCGTGAGCGGCTCGGCGCGCTCGACATCGATGCGCTCAGCCCGCGCGATGCGCTGGATCTGCTGTACGAACTGAAACGCGCTGCGGAGGGCTAAGCCCCGACTCTGGGCAATCGAGCGCGCCCTTGCTAGCGTTGCGATATGAGCAACAGCGACAAATCTTCCAACGAATTGGCCGAAGATCGTACTGATCTGGCCGAAGACCGGACCATTCAGGCGACCGAGCGCACCTTCGCCGGTTGGCTTCGCACTGCCTTTGCCGCCATCGGCATAGGGCTTGCCTTTCGCGCAGTGTTTGGCGATTTCGACCCGAGTTGGCTCGCCAAAGCGATTGCCACGATGTTTGTCATTATGGGCGCGATTATCGCCTTCACCGCAGAACAACGCGCGCGCAAAACCTTCTTGCGCCTCTCGCCGCACGAGATCGACGCGCCCAATCTGCCCAACATTCGTTGGATGAGCTGGTCTGTAATTGCCGGAGCAATCGCGCTGATCGCCGGGTTTTGGTTTCTCAATGATGGGTTGGCCTCGGCTTAGTCGCACCGCCGCGAATTAGCCCTCGCGGTTCGCACCCGGCTGCCACAGCACGTCGCCGTCTCCGCTCGCATTGATCGCGCGCGCCATCACAAACAACAGGTCGGACAGGCGGTTCAGGTACGACAATGCCGCCGGGTTCACTGGCTCGCTATCCGCCAACGCTGACAAAGCCCGCTCAGCCTTCCGCACCGAAGCACGCGCGACATGCACTCGCGCGGCGGCTTCGCTCCCGCCGGGCAGGATGAAGCTGGTCAGCGGCTCAAGCGTTTCGTTCAGCGCATCAATGGTGGTCTCTGCCCATTCGACTTGAGCGGGCACAACCCGCAGCACCATTTCTGAGGGTTCAAAATTGTCGCCGCCCACTTCGCCAAGCGGAGTGGCAATATCCGCTCCAAGATCAAACAGATCGTTCTGGGATCGGATCAGGATCGCCTGATGGGTGCCCGTGGCCGCCACTGCAGCCAGGCCAATCGCGCTGTTTGCCTCGTCGACCGCGCCAATCGCCTCAAACCGCGCATCCGATTTCGCTCTGCGTGAGCCATCGACCAGACCGCTGGTGCCATCATCGCCAGTGCGCGTGTAGATCTTATTCAGCTTTACCATTCTTGTTTTTCGCCCGGCCCCGGCCGGTGCGTCCTCGCTATATGCGCAGCAAGCTGCGCCGCTGCAGGCGGCCGGTTGGCCTTGCGGTCGGCGGTCACCGACCGGCTGGAATGCCACCCTCTACCCTTTAACTATTCGCGGCCAGCAGCACCACGACAACCACAATCGCAAGCGCTTGATACTTGATCCGCGCAAACATGGCTGAATTTTGAGTTTTTTGCATCTCCGTCGCGCCTTCTCCCGGCGTTTCGAGATCAGCCTTGCTGGTTTGCAGGAATGCGATGATGCCGCGGACCAGCTGAAACAGCACGGCGGCCATCAGGATCAGGAGCAGTATGATGAGGATCGTGTTCATGGGAGATAACCTA
>CAKZSF010000048.1 GCA_937920575.1 uncultured Sphingomonadaceae bacterium
GGTGCAGCAGCAGCATCAGGATGGGCATAGAATCGGCCGGTTGGCTTGTCCGAGGCAGCAAGCCTCCCTAAATGCTTCCAATGGCAGGTGATCTACTAGACAATCGGGGCGGGGGCGACGCGAGCTGGCAATGGCCGGCAATTCACTCCGAAGGCATCAAATTTGGCGGCATCGCAACGGCTATCAGCCTGGCTGTGATGTTCTTTGGCACGAGCTGGCTCGGCTGGCCGCTTTTGGCATTATCAGCGGGCGTTTTCGCGTTCTTCCGCGATCCCGAGCGAGTTGTTCCCAAACAAGATGAAGCGATTGTTGCACCCGCGGACGGTTTGGTCACGCTCATCGAGCAGGTTGAGCCGCCGCTTGAGATGCAGCTCGCCGATGCCGAGGGTTACAAAGGCCTCGGCAATACTCCGGTGACACGCATCTCGATCTTTATGTCGGTGTTCGATGTGCACATTAATCGCGCGCCCATTGGCGGCGTGGTGCGGCGCGTGGTCTACATTCCTGGGAAATTCATGAACGCAGACATCGACAAGGCGAGCGAAGAGAATGAACGCCAGCATATTCTGATCGAACGCGAAGACGGGCTGAAAATCGGCTTTACGCAGATTGCGGGATTGGTTGCTCGGCGCATCGTGCCGTTTGTGAAGTCTGGCGATTATCTCGCGGTTGGGCAACGGGTTGGCCTGATCCGCTTTGGCAGCCGCGTTGATGTCTATTTGCCGCAAGGTACCGAAAGCGCGGTGTTGTTGGGGCAGAAGACGATAGCGGGTGAAACAGTGCTCGCGCGGGTCGGCCAACAGAAGTTGATTGAAGGCATCGCTCAGTGAACGACACGGGCGGCAGGTTTGGCCCCAAGGCCGCAGAGGAAGAAATTCCCGAAACGCGGACCAAGGCCAGAAGTCTGTCGCTAAGAGCTGTTATTCCCAACGCTATTACGGCGGCCGCGTTATGCGCGGGGCTTACCGGGGTTCGCTTTGCCATTGCTGGTGATTTTGAGAAGGCGGCCTTTGCTATTGTGCTGGCCGGGTTGCTTGATGTCATGGATGGGCGCATCGCGAGACTGCTCAAGGCGCAATCGCGGTTTGGTGCGGAGCTGGACAGTCTGGCGGATTCGATCAGTTTTGGTGTCGCACCAGCAATCATTCTGTTTCTTTGGACCTTGCAAGACCTACCAAGGTTTGGCTGGTTTGCTGCGCTGGCGCTGGCGCTGGCATGCGCCTTGCGACTGGCGCGGTTCAACGCGCAAATTGACGAGGATCTGCAGCCACACAAATCAGCAGGATTTCTGACGGGTGTGCCAGCCCCGGTTGGGGCAGGGATTTCTTTCTTGCCCTTCTATCTTTGGACGGCGTCGGGCGAAGACCTGTTCAAGGACCCTTGGCTCGTATCCGTTTGGATCACCGCCATCGCGTTTTTGATGATATCGAACATGGCCACATTCAGCTGGTCATCCATGCGCCCGAGGCCCGGCATGCGGTTGGGCGCGATTGGCTTTGTCGGAATGTTCTTTGCCGCTTTGTTGATGGAACCATGGTGGAGCCTGAGCGCGATTGCGATCGGCTACCTCTTGGTTCTTCCCTATGCGCTGTGGCGCTACTCAGCAATCAAGCGGCAGCCTGCATAGGCGCTTCGCCAAAGAAAGGTGCCGTCGAACGGGTTTGCAGTTTGGCGGGGTCGGGGTGAGCGGTTTGAATTGAAATGACCGTTGCCGCCGGAGTTGCGACACTTGCCTCCAGCGCAGCCCAATCGTTCTGAAGTTGCTTCCAAGACTTGCTGGCTTTGAGCATCGCACCCACAATCACAACCAGACTAATGGCTGAGAAGAGGGCGAACAGGGCAGGGATCAGAGACATCGACACAGGCATTTCCTTCCATCACTTGCACCGCCTATATGTTCTTGATTTGTTCTGTCTGTCAAGCGCTATTTTCGATGGGGCGCAGGACGGCGCTCAAATTTCTGCTGGATTTCCTACGGCAACGCGGCTAATTGCCCGCGATCTGCAGTGATCTGGTTCGCCAGCTCGCGACAGAAATTCACATGGAAGGCACACATTCACCGGTGCTTGAACGCGGGCTCTCCGCAATCAGGTTCCAGCCTTCCAGAGGAACAACCGGAAAGGAATTCTCTATGGCGGCTCCTACCGTCACGATGCAGCAATTGATCGAAGTCGGTGCCCATTTTGGCCACCAGACCCACCGTTGGAACCCGCGCATGAAGCCGTATATCTTCGGCGCACGCAACGGCATCCACATTATTGACCTGTCACAGTCTGTGCCTCTGTTTGCACGCGCGCTCGAATTCGTTGCCTCCACCGTTCAGGCTGGTGGCAAGGTTCTGTTCGTCGGCACCAAACGTCAGGCACAAGAGCCTATCGCAGAGGCCGCACGCGCTTCTGGCCAGCACTTCGTGAACCACCGTTGGTTGGGCGGCATGCTCACCAACTGGAAAACGATCAGCCAATCGATCAAGCGCCTTAAGACGCTCGACGAGCAACTGGCTGGCGACATGACCGGTTTGACCAAGAAGGAAACACTCCAACTCACGCGTGAACGCGACAAGTTGGAAATGTCTCTCGGCGGCATCCGCGACATGGGCGGCATTCCTGACGTGATGTTCGTGATCGACGCCAACAAGGAAGAGCTGGCGATTAAGGAAGCCAACGTTCTGGGCATTCCCGTGATCGGCATCCTCGACACCAACGTTGATCCATCTGGCATTGCGTTCCCGGTACCAGCCAATGACGATGCGAGCCGTGCGGTGCGCCTATACTGCGATGCGATCGCAGCGGCAGCGACCAAAGGCGGCACCGAAGCTGTGGCCGATTCCGGTGTCGATGTCGGCGCCATGGAACAGCCACCTGCCGAAGGCGCAGCACCAGCGGAAACCGCGTAAGCGCGTTTCACGGCATTGCTGTTTCACACGGCAGTCACAAATCAGAATTAGCGCGCCGGGCCATGGGGTCCGGCGGCTCACCCCAATTTACAAAGGAAAAATCAAATGGCCGATTTTACCGTCGCAGATGTGAAGACGCTCCGCGAGAAGACCGGTGCGGGCATGATGGACGCGAAGAAAGCGCTGACCGAAGCAGGCGGCGATATCGAAGCTGCGGTTGACGCGCTCCGCGCCAAGGGCCTCGCCACCGCACAGAAGAAATCAAGCCGTACAGCGGCAGAAGGCCTGGTTGGCGTTGCTGTCGAAGGCACCAAAGGTGTTGCGGTTGAGGTGAACTCCGAAACCGACTTCGTGGCGAAAAACGACAAGTTTCAGGATTTCGTCAGCAAGACCACGGCTGTTGCGCTTACACTCGACAGCGATGATGTCGACGCGCTGAAAGCGGCTGCCTATCCCGATGGCGGCACGGTGGCTGACAAGCTGACGGACAACGTTGCGACCATTGGTGAGAACCAGCAGGTTCGCCGGATGAAGTCAGTGTCTGTCTCGCAAGGCGCGGTTGTGTCTTACGTGCACAACGCTGCCGCAGAAGGCCTCGGCAAAATCGGCGTTCTGGTTGCTCTGGAAGGCGACGCGGGCGCAGACGTTCTGGCAGAGCTGGGCAAAGACGTTGCGCAGCATGCTGCGGCGATGTTCCCGCAGGCGCTGGACGCAGACGGCCTCGACGCCGCTGTGATCGAGCGTGAGCGCGCAATTGCTCAGGAAAAAGCGGCCGAAAGCGGC
>CAKZSF010000049.1 GCA_937920575.1 uncultured Sphingomonadaceae bacterium
CTGGTTGGCCGTTCCCACCAGGCGTCATACTACAAAATCTAGGACTTTATCCGCAGGGGCTCGCGTTCGTGCTCGTGATTGACAGCACCATCGCTCTGGTCCGCGCAAAGCCTGCGTCTCCGGTCAGTTTCCTGAAGCAGCGATATTTCAGCCGAGGCGCGCGAGCGGCACTCCTGTCGCGCCTGCCTCTCATCGCGATCCTCTGTCTCTTCTTGCCGCTGTTTGCCCTACTCAAGCCGCTGATTCCGCATTTCAATCCTTACAGCTGGGATGCGGCATTCATCGCTTGGGATCAGGCTCTGTTAGGCGGCTATGATGCGTGGGTCATCATGCAGCCCTTGCTAGGCTATCCGATTGTCACTTCGGCGCTCGCAATAGCGTATCACGCATGGTTCCTGTTGATTTATCCATTCGGCCTGTTTGTGCTGGTGCATCCGGCAGCGCGGCATATTGGTCGTGAGTTCTTGCTCGCCTATCTCGCGACTTGGATCGGTGTTGGCTTCCTGCTCGCGATGGCCATGTCCTCTGTCGGCCCTGTTTTTCTGGAGCCAATCATGGGCGACCCACGGTTCGCTCCGCAAATGGCGTATCTGAACGAAGCAGCCAAAAGTTTCCCTATCCCCGTACTGGATGTGCAAGACATGTTGCTTCAGCAATATCTCGCCAATGGCCCGGGCAAAGGCACGGGCATTTCGGCCATGCCATCAATGCATATGGCGCTGTGCATGCTCAGCTGGCTCGCGGCGCGGCGTATCGCACCTGCGTTGGCTCGTGGACTGCTCGTGTTTATGATCGTGATCTGGATCGGCTCCGTCCATCTCGCTTACCACTATGCGGTCGATGGCCTTGTTTCGATCATCGTGGTTGCGGCAATTTGGAAAGCGAGCTGTTGGGTGATCGCTCGCTGGGACGCCTATCTCGCAAAATCAGGCGCTGGTCAGGCCGTCTTGCGCACGAACACGGTTCCTGCCGAGTAACCCGCGCCAAAACTGCAGATCACACCCGTATCACCCGCCACCAGATCATCGCTGTTCAAATTGAAAGCTATGATCGAACCAGCGCTGGACGTGTTGGCATAAGTATCGAGCACGGTCGGGCTTTCATCCTCTGATGCTTCGTGCCCTAACACGCGCTGGGCGATCAGCCGGTTCATTCCCTGATTGGCCTGATGCAACCACATACGGCGCAGCGCGGTAGGCTCGATTTCCAGCCGTTCGGCCTCTTCCATAATCATGGTCGCCACCATCGGTACGACTTCTTTAAAGACCTTGCGACCTTCCTGAACGAACAGCTTGTCTTTCTTGCCAATTCCATCCGGGCTGGCGCGGTTTAGGAAGCCAAAATTGTTGCGGATGTTGTTCGAGAACACGGTCTTCAGCTTTGTGCCGAGAATGTCCCAATGCGCCGCAGGAGCGACCGCCTCGTCCTCCACCAAGACGGCCGTCGCGACATCGCCAAAGATAAAGTGGCTGTCACGGTCGCGCCAGTTCAAGTGGCCACTCGTGATTTCCGGGCTGACCACCAGCACACTCTTCGCATTGCCAGCCCGCACGTAGTCCGCCGCCGTTTGAATTCCGAAAGTTGCCGAGGAACACGCCACATTCATATCAAACGCAAAGCCATCTATGCCCAGCGCTTGCTGAATTTCGATTGCCATCGCCGGATATGCGCGCTCCATATTGGACGCAGCACACAACACCGCATCAACATCCGCTGGGTCGCGCCCCGCCTTCTCCAGCGCTTGCATCGCGGCCTTTACGCCAATCTCGGTCATGTAAGACGGTTTGTCATTCCCGCGTTCGGGCAGACGCGGCTCCATTACCTCGGGATTGAGAATGGGTTCTTTGGACAGCACATGCCGCGATTTGATGCCGCTGGCTTTCTCGATGAACTCAACCGAGCTGGGCGCGAGCGGTTCTAAGTCGCCCGCCGCGATTTCGTCCGCGTGCTGTTCGTTGTGCAAGGCAACGAAGCGGTTGAAGCTTTCAACCAACTCTTCGTTGGTGATTGTCTCGGCAGGCGTAAACAGGCCTGTTGCGGAGATCACGGGCTTGGATGTCATTTGCATGGCGCAACGGATTAATGCGACTGGCGAGTTGGGGCAAGCCTAAGCCTGCTGCGCTAAGTGATTTTGCCCGTCGCAATGACCGGTTTCACATCCAGCCAAGAGGCAAGATTGCGCATATCCTTCTCAACCCCAACGCCGTTGAGATCGCGCCGCGTGTTGTCGAGCGTGAGTAGGAGTTGCCCCTCCTCGACTCGCAATTTGCTGGTTAGCAACGACAAGCGCGTCCCCGCCGTCATGCGTCGGCACAGTCTGATCGCAAGGCCCCAGGTGACCGCCAGATTGAGCGCGTCTTCGGACGCAATGCGTTTGATCTCTTCGGGCATCTGGGTGATGCCACAGGATGCCAGTTGGGCCGCTGCGATCTGGCCGCGCTCCTCCGCATCCAAAGCGATCCAGCGCTTGTACATCGCCCAGTCCAGCGCATGACGGGCTCGCCAGTTCGGCTCCACCCGTGCCGCGGCCAAAGCCAGCATGGTCGCCGCCATTTGCCAGCGACTGTCCGCCAAATCTCTCTCCGGCAAAACTCCGCTGCACCAGCCGGCCACATGTGTCGCAACCGCCGGATCGACGCCGCGCTCTCGCACAAAATGAGAGACACCGGCCAGCAAGGGATCCTGTTCCTGCGCCAGCGGTTCAAGCTTGTCGAACAGCAACCCTTCGCGCAATCCCCAAGAACTGAACACGACCTGTTTCGGCTCGTACGTCGCAAGCATCGTCCGCAACAAGGCCGCCGCATCGGGCAAGGTAACAGCTCGGTTGCTGGATATTCCATCAATCCTGCCGAGATCGTCCGGCGACATTTGCGCCACTGTCTGCGCGATTGTGTCGGCGCGCTCTGTAGAAAGCATGAAGCCGTGCGGGTCTGTTAGCGGGTAATCATCTTGGCGGATGACGTAAGCGGCCAAGCAACGCAGCGTCCCCCCAACCAGATAGAGGTTATCCACCCCGCCCTTCGCCCATTCTTGCGCTTGCAGCAATTCGGCAACTTTTGTCGCAAATGTTTCCGCACCGCGCGCATGGAGAGCGGCCAGTCGCAATGTGCCCAAGGGTAACGTGTTGCCCGCTCCCGAGACGCCATCGGTCAGCGTGATTAGCTCCAGCGATCCGCCGCCCAGATCAGCAACCAAACCAGACGCTTTGGGAAAGGCACCTGCCACACCGGCGGCGGCAGCACGCGCTTCTTGTTTGCCCGATAACAGCCGCGGCTTCAGGCCAATGTCACGGATGTCCGAAACGAATGCCGGGCCGTTTTTGGCATCACGCGCAGCAGCGGTTGCGACCACGTCAACCTCTCGAATACCGCGATCCTCTAGAATAAGCGCGTATCGTTTCAATGCCAGCAAGGCCATGTCGATTGCACTGTCTGGAATATAACCTGTCGCTTCCAGATCTTGCCCCAATCGAGCGACAACCTTCTCGTTGAGCAAAACCGTCGGGGCGCGTTGCGGATCGCCATAAATGACCAGCCGGACTGTGTTTGACCCAATATCGATCACGGCGCGCTCGGTATCGCTTCGGCGCGCCCTGTTCGGCATCTGGCTTGCCTCTCGGTTCAAGCCGCCCGGCCCCGGCGCAAAGACAATTTCGGAATGCCCCCGGCATCCAGCGCCGTACCGCGTCCTGACAAACTAGGATTGGTCATGAAATACTCATGGCAATTGAATGGCTCATTGTCGCTGGTCACGCGCGAATATTCCCCATCTGCGCTCAATTGCCA
Organism: uncultured Sphingomonadaceae bacterium; assembly: GCA_937920575.1. GTDB lineage: Bacteria > Pseudomonadota > Alphaproteobacteria > Sphingomonadales > Sphingomonadaceae > CAKZSF01. The sequence continues at coordinate 3,786 of CAKZSF010000049.1, forward strand.
GCTCAGCTGATTGTCGAGCAGATTGGCCAACAAGACTTGTTCGAGAACCTGATCATGCACGGTTTGGTTCTCAATCGGCACCAACACCTCGACGCGCCGGTTGAGATTGCGCGACATTGCATCGGCAGAGGATATGAACACTTTTGCCTCCGCATTGGGGAGCCCCGCCCCGTTGGCAAAGGCCCAGACACGGCTGTGCTCAAGGAATCGGCCGATAATCGATTTCACTCGTATATTCTCTGACAGCCCCTCAATGCCGGGCCGCAGACAGCAAATCCCGCGAATGACGAGTTGAATGTCCACGCCGGCATCGCTGGCCGCATACAGGCGATCAATCACGCCCTTTTCCGTCAGTGAATTGAGCTTTGCCCAGATTGCGGCGGGCTTTCCTTCCCGCGCGTTCTCGATCTCTTGATCAATCAAATCATACAGCGTTTCACGCAAATCGACCGGTGAGATGGAGAGCATTTCCGTCTCTTTGGGTTCAACATAACCCGTCACGAAATTGAACAGCTTCGCTGCATCGCGGCTCAATCGAGGGTCCGCCGTAAAGAAGCTGAGGTCAGTATAAATGCGCGCGGTGATCGGGTGGTAATTACCCGTGCCGAAATGGCAGTAGGTGCGATAGCCGTCATCTTCCTGCCGCACGACCATCGAAACCTTGGCATGCGTCTTCCAATCGACAAAGCCATAGATCACTTGCACGCCCGCCCGCTCCAATTCGGTGGCCCAGCGCAAGTTCTGTTCTTCGTCAAAGCGCGCTTTCAATTCAACCACAGCGGTGACGGTTTTGCCATTCTCAGCTGCCTCGATCAGCGCGTTGATGACGGGTGATTGGTGGCCCGCACGATAAAGCGTCTGCTTGATTGAGACGACCGCAGGATCGTTCGCGGCCTGCCGCAGAAAATCGACCACCACTTCAAAACTTTCATACGGGTGGTGAATGATCAGGTCTTTTTCACGGATGGCCGAGAAGCAATCGCCATCATGTTCCAGAACCCGTTCGGGATAACGTGGGCTGTAGGCTTCAAATTTTAGATCGGGTCGATCCTCCGCAACGACATCGGCCAAGCCTGCGATACCCAACATGCCATCCGACTTGGCGACAATTGCATCGCCAGAGCCAAGTTGTTCGCGCAACAACTCCTCCGCAGCCGGATCAAACTCCGCATCAAGTTCGAGTTGAACCACAGTGCCGCGCCGCCGCCGCTGGATCGCAGTGCGGAAATACCGCACAAGGTCTTCGGCCTCTTCCTCCAGCTCGATATCGCTATCGCGAAGCACGCGAAACACGCCATCGCCGGTCACTTTGAAACCAGGGAACAACAGCTCGCCAAAACGGCAAATCACGCTCTCGATAGGGATATAGATCGCCTCTTCGCCGGGCACCCTCAGGAAACGCGGCAAAGCACCGGGGATCAACACCATCTCCACCAGATTGCCGCCGTCCTGCTCTCGTTCCAGATTGAATAAGACGCCCATGCCCATATTGGCGACAAACGGAAACGGGTGCGCTGGATCAATCGCTTGCGGCGTTAAAACGGGCACGATGTGATCGAGGAAATACGTCTTAAGCCAATCATAGGCGGCGCGATCCAGTCGTTCCTCTCCCGCAATATGAATACCCTGATCGGCAAGCAGCGATTTCAATTTCGCCAAATGCTGTTGTTGGACAGCTTCCAGCTCGCGCACCTTCTCCTTGATCGAACTCAACTGCTGCGATGGCGTGCGCCCGTCAATTGATCGCGTATCGATTCCGCGGCGGACCTGCCCTGCAAGCCCCGCCACGCGGATCATCATGAATTCGTCGAGATTGCTGCCCGAAATCGAAAGAAACCGCAGCCGTTCCAGTAACGGATAGGCATCGTTGGAGGCCTCGGCCAACACGCGTTCGTTGAATCGCAACCAGCTCAGCTCGCGATTGAAATAGCGCTCCCCCGCCGGGACGGCGTTGGCCTCTATTGCGTCGCCGGTCGATGCTATTGGTCGTTCAGCGCCCAAGGTTCACTTCCTAATTTATCTTTGCATCCACTGCCTCTTTGGAGCGATGCGCGCAAGACTATCATCCAGCCGGTCTCGCTGGCGCGATCCCAACGCTGCTTCGCCTGCAATGTAAGAGAGTGGTGGACAGGGCTGGATTGGCGGCGAGAAGCCGCCTTCTCCGCTTCGCTTCGAAACCGCCCCAGCCGGTCTCGCTTACGCGATCCCTACGCTGGTTCATCTTCAATGTAAGAGAGTGGTGGACAGGGCTGGATTCGAACCAGCGTACGCTTGCGCGGGCAGATTTACAGTCTGCTGCCTTTAACCACTCGGCCACCTGTCCATATCGGCAAAATGCGGGCGATAGTGCGAATAAATCCGCTCGCGCCCATTCCGAGAGGCGCACCCATTGGCGAAGCGGTGCTTGCCTGTCAATGGGGACACTGCCATTGCGGCGCAAATTGATCAGAATGTGAGAGCGAACAGTGCCAAGAAAAGGCGATAAGCGAGCATTGCGCGGACGCGCAGGCAGAATGAAGGGTGGCCGAGGCAGCGGGCGCGGCAGCGCTGGCCATGTGCGGTTGTGGGGCAGGCACGCGGTCGAAGCCGCGCTCAAGAACCCCAATCGCGAACACCGCAAGCTGTGGGCAACGCGCGAGGCAATCGGAACGCTGGATGGCGAACTGCCAGAGGACTTCCCGATTGAATATGCCGAAGTTCAAGATCTCGCGCGACTCGTCTCCCGCGATGCACCGCATCAAGGACTGGTGCTGGAATGCGAGCCATTGGCCGACCGCCATCTGGACGAATTCTTTGACGATGACCCGACCCGACCGCTGGTGGTGCTTGATCAGGTAACCGACCCTCACAATGTCGGCGCAATCCTGCGCTCCGCAGCCGCCTTCAACGCCGCTGCTATCGTGACTCAAGATCGCAATGCCCCGCCGGAATCTGGCGTGATTGCCAAGTCTGCCTCCGGCGCTTTGGAAACAGTGCCATGGGTACGGGTCGTGAACCTTTCCCGCGCTTTGGATGACATGGCCGAGGCGGGTTATTGGCGCATCGGATTGGATGGAGAAGCTGAAAGCACTTTGGCCGCGGCACTGCCCGCTGGCCCAATTGCGGTTGTGCTGGGTGCAGAGGGTGAAGGCATGCGGCACAATGTCGTGCAGCATTGCGACGCCATTGCAAAGTTGCCGATCAGCAGCGCGATAGAGAGCCTGAACGTATCAAACGCAGCGGCGATTGCCCTCTATGCGATCGCCACTCGCTCTGTATAACATCAGATCGAACCACAAAGTCTAGTTTCCAAACTGCAAGGCCATACTATGAAGTTTCGTCCACAAAGCGCATTCTCACGGTTTGTTTTCTTGGGCGTCAGCGCTTCACTATTGTCCAGCTGCTTCATTGTGCCGGGTCAATTCGAGAGCGCAATGGATATCAACAGCGATGGCAGCTTCACATACAGCTATGATGGTGAAGTTCACTTGCTCGGCCTGACACAATTGGCGACAATGGGGAATCTAGGCGGTGGATCCAGCGAAGATATGGATGCGCCGTGCTACACCTACAGCTGGGAAGAGGAAGAAGCGGAAGCGGTTGACGATGCTGCCGAGGCAGTCGCGGATGCCGCAGAAGCCGCTGCCGAAGCTGTTGACGAAGCCGCCGCGGAAGAAGCCGTTGAGCTCTCAACATTGCAAGATGAGGAAGCTGCTGCCGAAGAAGCATCGGCGGAAGATGAGCCCGTCCTAACCCCAACCCCGCCAATCGTTTTCGAAACAGCCGGTGATGATGACATTTGGGGCGAAGACCGCAAGGAACGCGAATGCACAGAGAAAGAGCTAGAAGAACGCAAGGAGCGCGCCGAGCGTAAGAAGGAGCGTGACGAACGCACTGCAAAGCAGATGGCAGCGTTGTTTGGTGGCATTGATCCGTCTGATCCCAAAGCAGGCGACAAGATCGCAACGCGGCTTGATCGGCAACTTGGCTGGGACAAGGTAGAGCATCTGGGCGACGGCAAGTTCGATGTTGAGTTCGAAATCTCGAGCACAATGAACCACGATTTCTCCTTCCCGATGATGGAGGGGATGACCGCCGCCCAACCTTTCCTATACGCCTATCGTCGCGATACCGCCGTCCGGATCGAAGCGCCCGGTTTGGCAGTCGCGCAAAGCGGGCTGGATTTCGGCAGCCAGGCCTTTGGCGGGCTCAACCTGCTGAAATTCGCAACATCAATGGCGTCGGCTGACGATGATGAGATCAGCGAAGATGATTTCGCCTTTCTGTTCGAAATATCGGGAAACTTTACACTGACAACTGACAGCGAAATCCTGGCAAACAACACTGATGAGGGTTTCACCCGCTTGTCTGACGGTCGCCGCAAGTTGGTCTGGGAGATCGACAGCGATACCAAAGATCCACCTATGGCGCTGATCGAACTGCGCTAGCGGCAATCGCGTCCGCCAAAAGAAAAGGGCCGCCAAAACTGGCAGCCCTTTTTCTTTGTGTCTTTACCCTTAGACCAGTTCGATCAGTTGACCGCGTCTTTTAGGCCCTTGCCGGCTTTGAATTTCGGCTGCGTCGAAGCAGGAATATTCATCGGCTCACCAGTGCGCGGGTTGCGACCTGTAGATGCCTTGCGCCGCGCCACTGAAAATGTCCCGAACCCGACTAGACGAACTTCATCGCCTTTCGACAATACAGTGGTTATCGTATCGAATACGCTTTCGACTGCGCGCGTTGCATCGCTTTTTGAAAGTCCGCTGTCATCAGCAACTTTGCCAATCAATTCATTCTTGTTCATCGCCTTTGTGTCCCCCCTACGCCTCTTCTCAAACCAAAGTGCGGAATGTGTTTTCGAATGGTCGCGGACTTCACAAGACTTTTGAGCGCGAGTCAAAGACAAACCCGGTTTTGGCAATTGTAACGCTGCAAATTCCGGCCAAATCGTCCCAAATTCGGTCGGAATCGCCGCTATTGGCATGCAATCACCGGAAAATCTGGCTTCCCGTTGATCATCGCGTTTCCCGATTCGCTGCACCGCAACACGAGCTTGAGTTGCCGTTTAGACCACAATTAGTGAGCGGTCGGAGCACCTTGGCCGGAACCTGCCGTGGGCGTTCCGTATGCAGCCAGTTCGTCCGCTTCGCTCCACTCAATGGCAACCGGTTCAGAGACCAGCGCCCTTGCGAGCACATCTTCCACTTGCGTGACTGGAACGATCTCCAACCCTTGTGTGATGTTGTCTGGAATTTCGACCAGATCTTTCACGTTGTCTTCGGGGATAATCACTGTCTTGATACCGCCGCGCAACGCCGCGAGCAGCTTCTCCTTCAAGCCGCCAATCGCCAGCACCCGCCCCCGCAAGGTGACTTCGCCTGTCATCGCAACGTCAGGCCGCACGGCAATCCCGGTCAACGTAGAAACGATCGAAGTGACCATGCCGACGCCTGCACTTGGTCCATCCTTGGGGACGGCACCTTCGGGCAAATGGATGTGAATATTCTTGCGCTGAAATATCGACGGTTTGATGCCGAATTCGGGCGCGCGAGATTTCACAAAGCTGAAGGCAGCCGCGACGCTTTCATTCATCACTTCGCCGAGCTTGCCCGTTGTCTTGATCTCGCCCTTACCCATAGTCGGGACGCTTTCAATCGTGAGCAACTCGCCGCCGACTGAGGTCCATGCAAGGCCAGTGACCGTGCCGACCTGAGCTTCCTCTTCGCTCATGCCGTGCTTGAATTTGCGCACACCAGCAAAGTCGCCCAGATTCTCCGGTGTGATTGTGACGGTCTCAACCTCTTTCTCGAGGATCTTGCGCAGCGCCTTGCGGCACAGGCGCGCAATCTCGCGCTCCAGCGTCCGGACGCCAGCCTCACGCGTGTAATAGCGGATCAGATCGCGCAGCCCCTCATCAGTCAGCGCGAACTCGCCCTTCTTCAGGCCATGAAGCTGAACCTGCTTTTGCAACAAGTGGCGCTTGGCAATCTCGACTTTTTCGTCTTCGGTATACCCCTCCAAACGGATGATCTCCATCCGGTCGAGCAACGGCTGCGGCAAATCGAGGCTGTTTGCGGTTGTCACAAACATGATGTCCGACAAGTCTATGTCGAGCTCAAGATAGTGGTCCTGAAATTTGCTGTTCTGTTCCGGATCGAGCACTTCGAGCAGGGCCGACGCTGGATCGCCGCGGAAATCTTGGCCCAACTTGTCAATCTCGTCGAGCAGGAACAGCGGGTTGGATTTGCCGGCCTTCTTCAGATTGGTGACAATCTTGCCCGGCAACGACCCGATATAGGTCCGCCGGTGCCCACGGATTTCAGCTTCGTCGCGCACACCGCCGAGCGATTGACGAATGAACTCACGCCCGGTCGCCTTGGCAATGCTCTTGCCTAGCGAGGTCTTACCCACGCCGGGAGGGCCAACAAGGCACAGAATGGGCCCTTTCAGCTTGTTCGTGCGCGTCTGCACGGCGAGGTATTCGATGATCCGGTCTTTGACCTTCTCCAGACCAAAGTGATCGGCATCCAGCACTTCTTGGGCCTTGGCGATGTCTTTTTTCAGACGGCTTTTCTGGCCCCAAGGCAGACCCAGCAGCACATCCAGATAGTTGCGGATCACCGTCGCTTCCGCGCTCATCGGCTGCATCGTCTTGAGCTTCTTCAGTTCCGCCTCGGCCTTTGCCTTGGCTTCCTTTGACAGTTTGAGCGTGTCGATCTTGCTCTTGAATTCGGCGGCCTCGTCAGCGTCATCGCCATCGCCGCCCAGCTCATTCTGGATCGCCTTCATCTGCTCGTTGAGATAATATTCGCGCTGAGTCTTCTCCATTTGACGCTTCACGCGTCCACGGATCTTCTTCTCAACCTGAAGGACGGACAGCTCACCTTCCATGAAGGAGAACACCATTTCCAGCCGCTTGAGCGGATCGGGTTCAGTCAGCAGTGCTTGCTTGTCGCCCACCTTCGCGCTGAGATTAGCCGCGATGGAATCCGCCAGCTTGCCCGCATCATCAATCTCGGCGAGCTCTTCCTCGATATCATCGGGCAGCTTCTTGTTGAGTTTGGCGTATTCAGAGAATTGATCGACCGCACTGCGCATCATCGCAGCAACTTCAGTGCCGCCTACAGTTTCGGAAGCGACCGGTTCGACCGTGGCGACAACCAGATCGCCTTCGTTCTTCATGCCCTCTAACGTCGCACGCTCGCGCCCTTCAACCAGAACGCGCACCGTGCCATCAGGCAGTTTGAGCATCTGCAGAACCTGCGCGATAACGCCTACTTCATAGAGGTCATCCTTGACCGGATCATCGCAGGCCGGATCAAGCTGCGCGAGCAGAAAGATATCCTTGTCACCTTCCATCGCCGATTCCAGCGCGGCGACCGAACCGGGCCGACCGACAAACAGCGGCACGACCATACCGGGGAACACCACGATATCGCGCAGAGGCAAAAGAGGGAAAAGCTGGGCCATTTTTTTCTCAATCTATCGGTTGGGCGCGCGCAAAAATGTTCGCCGCGCCTTATCTTGACCTCGAATATGGGTATAGCGCGTTGAGCGATCAATATGGGATTGGCTCAAGCTTGTGGAACGGCAGCGAAAAAGACACGCGATGACACCCGATTTGCCGATCAATGCCGTGCTGCCACAAATTGTTGCGACGCTTCAGCAAGGCAATGGCGCGGTCATCATTGCCCCGCCGGGCGCTGGCAAGACCACAGCTGTCGCCCCCGC
>CAKZSF010000050.1 GCA_937920575.1 uncultured Sphingomonadaceae bacterium
GGAGCCCAGCGAGCGATGATCTCGATTGTGATTGGCACCTATAACGCAGCAGACACTCTTGAGCGCTGCCTGCAAAGCATTGTTGCCCAAACAAGTTCGGAATGGGAAGTTCTGGCCAGTGACGGTGGTTCAAACGATGACACGCTGGCAATCTTTAGGCGATACTCGCAACATCTTGCCTATCTGGTGTCAGAGCCGGACGAAGGGGTCTACCAAGCTTGGAACCGCGTCATTCCCCATGCGAATGGCGATTGGGTAATCTTTCTGGGAGCAGATGATCAGTTGGCTTCCCCTCATGTTATCGCCGACATCGAAAGCTCGCTAGGCAACCGCCAGATCACACCTGCAACCCATGATTTCGTCTATGGGGTGACCGAGCTGGTGGATCAGGGTGAAGTGGTGGAACGGCTGGGCCTTGCCGACACGCCGGATCACACAATCCCGCGAGACCGCGAGGTGACGTTCGCGCATACCGGTTTGTTGCATAGCCGCGCAGTTCTAACGGATCTGTCTCTGTTCGATGAGGGCTACCGCTCAGCCGGAGACTATGAATTTCTGCTGCGCGCGACCTTGCTAGGCAGAGGCCGCCTTGCGCGAATTGAACAGACAACTGCAAAGATGGCCACCGGGGGAATGTCGAACAGCGCAACCGGGCGCAAACGCCACTATGCAGAGATGATCGCGGCGCGTGCTCAGCACAGCCTTGCAACGCCGCTGGCCATGCGGCTGCGATATGCAAAGGCCTGCGCGCTTGCGATTGCGGCGAAATTGCTCAACGATCGGCAGATGGCCAATTTTGCCAATCTTTACCGGACGCTGCGCGGCAAGCCACGGCGCAAAACGCTATGACGGCGTTGGCCAGCATTACGGTTGCTCCTGAGGAACGGCTCCGGCTGAGCCTCGCCACCGCCTATTTGCTGTTCGTTGCAATCTTGCCACCGCAAGTCGGCAGCGCAGCCTACTCCACTCTCATGCTTGCCGCGACGGCTGCTTACTTGCTGCCCGACATGTCTGGCAGAATTCGGCAGTATGTGTTTTCCGAATACGTCGCATTCACTGCACTGGTGCTGGTCTATGTCGCGTTGTCAGTGGTACAAGTCTTGCGAGTCGATGGCCGGCTGTTCGAAGCACAATCAATCGCTCCACAATCTGCTGGTTTGCTGCTGATTTGCGTTATTGTTCCAGGGCTGACCAAGGCAACACGCGTGTTGTTCGCGCAAAAGGCCCGCGTCATGCCGCTGTTGGTTCTCGCCGCTTTCAGCGCGATTGCAGCGGTGACCTGGCGCCAAAGCGAATCCGTAATCGCCGGCGGCCAGCTCTATGGCGTGCTAGCCCCTGCCCTGTTCATCCAATTCGCGATTTTTGCCGCCACCGTAACGCTGGTGGCCAACCCATTGGTGCGCACAATAATTCTGCTTTTGCCGATCCCGTTTTTGGGTGCAGCTTCCAATGTCGTGGTGCAAATTGCGCTGATCGGAGTGATGTTGATCCCTTTCCACAAGTGGCTGGTCCGGTTGCTGACCTTTGCGTTGGTGCTCAGCATGATCCTCGCAATTACCGGATCCAACTGGCTCGATCCGCTGGTGCGCGCAGACACCAACACGATGGTCAGGCTGCAACTATGGCGCAGCGCAGCGCCAGATCTGTTCGCGCACCCCTTTGGCATCGGGTTTGGAACCGCATATTCTGATTTCCGCGCCTTTGCCGACCCATTTATATACCACGTCTACAAGGGCAATGAGCAAAGCGCGCTGACCATCGCGAATCACAGTTCGTTGATCGATATGCCGCTGCGCCTTGGCTTGTTCGGATTGCTGTTGTTCGTTCTGATGGTGCGTCGGTGCTTCAACGATGCACTTCATTCACCGCAAGCGCTGCTCGCCACGGGTGCGATTGCCACCGTGCTGGTGACCGGTGCGATGAACCCTATGGTTGAAAGCGCACGCAGCGCCTTGTTCGTCGCGTTCGCATTGGGGCTGGCGCGCGGCGTCTCTATTCCTGAGATCGCTCAGTTCAATTCTCGCACAGACTACACACCGGAACCCGCGCAAGCTTTCGAAACGCCTGCGCAACGCCGCAAAAACCTGGCAGCGCAAGCCGCTCCAATCAGCGCCGACTAACCGCGGCCGCGATAGGGCGCGACGCCTTGATCGGGCACCCACAGCCCCTTGGGTGGCTCACCCGATTGCCAGAACACATCGATTGGAATGCCGCCGCGAGGATACCAATAGCCCCCGATCCGCAGCCATTGCGGCTGCATCTCTTCGAACAGGCGCTGGCCCACCCCCACTGTCACATCCTCGTGAAAGCCGGAATGGTTGCGGAAACTGCCGAGAAACAGCTTCAGGCTTTTCGACTCAACAATCGTTTCTGCCGGCGCATAGTCGATCACCAAATGCGCAAAATCCGGCTGGCCGGTAACCGGGCAAAGCGAGGTGAACTCTGGCGTAACAAAACGTACATTGAACAGCGCGCCCTTGCGCGGATTGGGCACATAATCGAGCACCGCCTCCTCAGGTGACGCAGGCAGGGCGCTCGTTTGGCCCAAATGAATTGGTGTGTCTGACATAGCGCGCTCCTTTGCCGTGTCTGGCCGATACGCACAAGAGGCCTCGACGCGGCGCGGCCACCTCTGGTAGGCAAATCGCATGGACAAACTTGTTTCAACCGACTGGCTTGCGAGCGAATTGGACGCAGACGATTTGGTCGTGCTCGATGCCTCCATCCATCTGCCTGATGCGGGGCGCGATGCGAAGGCCGAGTTCGAAGCAGCGCATATTCCCGGGGCTCGATTCATGGCTTTGCCACGGTTTGCCGATCCCGATCACAAGGCCCCCGGCATGGTCCCTGGCGAAGAGCAATTCTCACGCGAGATTTCCGCGCTTGGCGTATCCAACGACAGTCGTGTGGTGGTGTATGACAATTCAGCGATCAGAAGCGCATTTCGCGGCTGGTACCTGCTGACACTGTTCGGCGCCCGCGAAGTCGCCGTTCTGGATGGCGGAATGGCAAAGTGGCAAGCGGAAGGCCGCGCAGTCGAAGCGGGCAAAATTGAGACGGCAGCGGGTGCGTTCGATGCGACGATTAACCCGGCGATGCTGCGGCTAAAACATCAGGTGGTCGAGATCTGTGAGACGGGATCAGAACAACTTGTCGATGCGCGTGGGAAAGGGCGGTTCGAGGGCTCATCCAGCGAAATTCGTGCGGGCATGAACAGCGGCCATATGCCCGGCGCCCGCAACCTGCCCTACCCGATGCTGTTCAACGAGAATGGCACTTTAAAAGATGAAACTGGCCTACGCGAAGCGTTTGAGGCCGCTGGTGTCGCTTTGGATCAGCCGATCACCACAACCTGTGGCAGCGGTGTGACCGCTTCGATCTTGCTGTTCGCGCTCAATCAGTTGGGCAAACAGGACATTGCTCTTTACGACGGCAGTTGGAGCGAATGGGCAATGGACCCAAGCACGCCCAAGGCCACAGGCGCGGCGATTTAACGTGTCCGGCGGCTCAGACAAGAATGCCAAGACTGCCCCTGCGACCAAGCTGGTTGGCGGAGGACGGCGCGCAGAATGGACCGGCACGCCCGATCATCCACACAGCGTGGTCAATCCGCCCGTCTGGCGCGCCAGCACGCATCTCTACCCGACGGAAATGGCGCGGAAGGACGCGCTCAAATCCAACCAGGATGGGCAATTCTTCTACGGCCGACGCGGATCGCCCACGCAATGGGCGTTGGCCGAGGCGCTGACCGAAATTGAACCAGGCGCTGTTGGCACGGTGCTGTATCCCAGCGGTGTTGCCGCGCTGGCGGGAATATTCCTAACGGTTCTAAAGCCCGGTGATGTGCTGCTGATCACGGATAACGCCTATGATCCCACCCGATCTATGGGTTTGGGGTTACTCAAACAATTCGGGGTTGAAACGCGCTTCTTCGATCCACTGGATCTGGACAATTTCCCGACGCTAATCTGCGATCGCACGCGTGCGGTCTTGCTCGAATGCCCGGGCAGTCTGACAATGGAAGTGTGCGATGTCCCTGCCCTGTGCGCCATCGCCGGCAAGGCAGGTCTCGTGCGGATTATCGACAACACTTGGGCGAGCCCGCTGGGATTTCAGGCCCTGCAGCATGGCTGCGATATCGCGATGCAATCGCTGACCAAACATGTGGGCGGGCACAGCGATGTTATGATGGGCAGCGCAAGCGCAGGCGAAGCGTTTTACCCTGCACTGCGCAAGACCGCTCAGGCACTCGGCCATGTCGTGTCACCCGATGATGCAGCGCTTGCCTTGCGCGGATTACGCACGATGGATGTCCGGCTAGAACGCGAGACACAAAGCGCCTTACACATCGCCGACTGGCTGCAATCGCGCGATGAGGTTGCGGAGGTGCGTTGCCCGATGCTTTCCGGATCGCAAGGTCACGGCATCTGGCAGCGCGACTTTACCGGTGGATGCGGATTGTTCAGCATCATTTTAAAAGGCGGAAGCCTCGCCAATCGCGCCGCTTTTGTCGACAATCTGGAACTTTTCGGCATTGGCTACAGTTGGGGTGGGTATGAGAGCCTTGCACTACCTTTCGATCCCAAGCCCTATCGGACGGCAATGGCGTGGCCACCGAAAGGCACCAATCCGGACAACAGGCTGGGCGTGCGCCTCTCAATTGGGCTAGAGGATCCGCAAGATCTGATCGATGACCTCGCGGCAGGCTTTGCCGCAATGGAGAATGCATGACTGCAATGACGCCGCCTACCGATTCCGGTGAAACCGAAGAAACCACTTCGCAGGCCGTCCCCCTCTTGGACCCTGAAACAGGTGAGGTGATCCTCGATCCTGAAACAGGGGAGCCGCTTGCCGGCATCCCTGCATCAGA
>CAKZSF010000051.1 GCA_937920575.1 uncultured Sphingomonadaceae bacterium
GCAGGGAATCTCTTACGGGCCGGTAAAGTTCAATTCACCCGAACATCTCAAACTGATCGATCACGTTGCGGCCGAATGCGAACGACTCGGGCTCAAATTCACGTTTCACAATGCGGACGGCTGGTCTTCCACTGCTGGTCCGTGGATCACGCCAGAAAATTCGATGAAGCGGCTGGTTTGGAATGAAACCATCGTCGATGGCGGCGCGGTTTCGATCCCGTTGGATAGGCCTGGCGACGTGGAGAATTTCTATCGCGATATCGCGGTGATCGCTTATCCCTCTTTGGCCGCAGAGATTGCTGATCAATCAGACACGCCTGCTGTTTCCTCATCCGATCCGCAGTTTGACCTCGACCGTGTGACCGATCGCGAAGTGTTTACACAGAGTATGTTTCGCGCATCGGGAGATGATCCGGGCTGGGTGCAATTCAGCTATGATCGCAGCGTGCCCATCCGGGGGCTATCGGTTCGCAACATCGGTGAGCGTGACGTATCGATAACGCTGCAGATATCTGATGATGGGGCGAATTTTCGCACCGTGCGCGAATTCAAGAAAACCCGTCTGCTGCGCGTAGAGTGGGAAGTTGATGCGGCGTTTGACCCTATCAATGCGCGCCATTTCCGCGTCACTTTCAACAACAGGGCTCTGATTGGGGAAATCGAACTCTCTCAGCGCGCACGGGTAGCAAACGCGAACGGCTATAGCGGCATGGGCTATGTTCCGGGCAACGAATTGCCGGTTCAGGCAACACCGCCAGTCACCCATCTGGTGAGCGGAGACGCGATCCGCGATCTCACGCAAAATTTTGGTGCAGACGGGCTTTTGCAAACCACTTTGCCGGCTGGGAAATGGACCGTGATGCGGTTCGGATACACATCCACCGGCGCGCGCAATGTAAACCCCTCTCCAGAGGGAAACGGGCTTGAAGTTGATAAGTTCGATGCGTCCGCCTTTGGGGTGCATTACGACGCCTTTATCGAGCCTGTGATTAAACGGGCGAGGGCGGTTGCACCGACAGCCACCGCTGGTGTGATGATCGACAGCTATGAAGTTGGCGGCCAGAACTGGACTCAGGGGTACGACGCCCAATTCCAGCGCGAGCACGGTATTGATCTCAGAGATTGGTTGCCGATCTATGCCGGTCGGTTTGTCTCTAGCGCCGCGGCGACCACCGACATGTTCGCCAAGATACGCAAATTCAACGCGCGACTGATCAACGAAAATTACTACGGCGAATTTGCCCGCTTGATGGAGGAGGAAGGGCTGGAAAGCCTGATCCAGCCTTATGGGTTGGGCCCATTTGATGAACTTAGTGTTGGGTCGGTCGCGTCAATCCCTGCCGGTGAGTTCTGGGTCCGGCGCGATGACCTGTCGAACCTCAATGGGGCTGTGTCTGCTGGGCGTATATATGGCAAGCCAGTGATCGCGGCCGAGGCTTTCACAGCGGTATGGGACGACAATTGGTTCTTCGATCCCGCATTTGGCAAGAAATGGGGCGACCGCGCATGGGTTGCTGGCGTGAACCAGTTTTTCTTCCATCGGTTCGCACATCAGGCAAACACGCACGTCATGCCCGGCATGACGATGAACCGTTGGGGCTCTCATTTCGATCGGACGCAGCCATGGTGGGACGAGGGCGGCTCGGCCTGGTTCGGCTATATGGCGCGCGGGCAACATATGTTGAGGCAAGGTCGGGCTGTTGCCGATGTCGCGATGGCGATCGGCTCAAACAGTCCGGTAATCTGTCCGCAAAAACCCGAAGCTGGCAAGCATCTGCCTGCGGGTGTTGAATTCGACTGTATCGACACGCCCAGTTTGCTCAATCGCAGCCGGTTCGAAGATGGTGCGCTCCTGCTAGACAGCGGTGCTAGATATTCGATGATTTGGTGGCCGCACGATGAAGCGCCTTCGGCGACTGAAGCGGCACGTTTGGAAGAAGCGAAACGAGCAGGCGTGCCTGTCGCCCTCAGCCATCGTGGCGATGTGGCCGAGGACGTGTTCAACGAAGCTGGTTTGGCATCGCGGGTTACGTCTTCTGGTGAATTGCCGTCTTTCACTCACCGGAAGGTGGCTGAAACCGACATCTTCTTCGTGTTCAACGATTCTGAAGAGCGCAAGGAATATGATCTGTGCTTCGATGTGGAGGGTAAGCCGGGCGAAGAATGGCACCCTGTTACTGGCGGTATCCGGAGGTTGGCGGGTACCGTGGACGCCAATCGCTGCACGAATATACAGCTGGGCTTGGCACCGTATGAATCGCGGTTCCTTGTGTTCGACCAAAGTGTCTCATTCGCGCCGCGCAACGACGCGTCCGCCGGAGAAGTCAAAACGCTTGCCGAACTGGACACAGGTTGGTCGATCAGTTTTGATCCCGCCTATGGCGATGCGAAAGACCTCACCGACACCCGATTGTTCGACTGGAGCAAGAGCACAGATCCGGAAATCCGCCACTTTTCAGGCAAAGCCACCTATCGGGCTTCGTTCGAGGTTACTTCCGATGATCTGGATGGCGCTTCAGTCTTTGCGCTCGATCTCGGCCATGTTGAATCGATCGCTCGTGTTCGCGTGAACGGCAAGGACGTCGGCACCGTCTGGACCGCGCCTTATGCCATCGACATTTCGTCGGCTGTGCAAGAAGGACGCAACCTCGTCGAAATCGAAGTTGCCAATTTGTGGGTCAACCGCCTGATTGGCGATGCGGCGCTGCCTGACACCAGCGGCTATGTGCCGGAAGACAACAT
>CAKZSF010000052.1 GCA_937920575.1 uncultured Sphingomonadaceae bacterium
AGGGGTTGTCGAGCGCTATCTGAAAAAGGGCTCGAAAGTGTATATTGAAGGCCAGCTGCAGACTCGCAAATGGCAGGATCAGCAGGGCAATGATCGCTACTCAACCGAAGTTGTTATCCGCGGCCTCAATGGCTCGCTGACAATGCTTGATGGCGCAAGCGGCGGCGGCTCGGGTGGCGGTGGCGGCTATGGCGGAGGCAACTCCGGCGGCGGCTCTGGTGGTTCGGGCGGCGGCTGGAACCAAGGGGGCGGAGGCTCCGGTGGTTCTGGTGGCGGCCAAGGCGGAGGCCAGGGCGGCCCGGCAGGCGGCGGATCGAACTACGACGATCTGGACGACGATATTCCGTTCTAGGATTGTCACCTTCATCTCAGAAGTGATGTAAAGAAGTTTTAACATATCTCTTGCAATGTAAAAAGGTTCTTACATTGCAAGAGGGACTAACCATGCCAAGAACCTATTCTGAGAAAATGACCCGACGCGCGGTCATATTCGTTGTCGTCACTCTGGTGGCCGCATTCATCGCGAAAGCCTTGATGAGACTATGGGGCGTGAATGACGGAGGGTGGATTGCGTTCGGACTGATGCTCTCCGCCTTTGCTGTTTTCTTTGTTCTCGCGGTCAAATTTTGGCAGTCGCTCGACGACATGCAGCGACAAGGGCAGGCATGGAGTTGGTATTGGGGTAGCATAGTCAGCACGGCCATTATCGGCTGCTGGATCGCCGGTGCCGGGCTAGGCAAAAGCGACTTTACGAAAGGCGTGGGGACGTTGCTGATACTGCAACTGGGATGTTCCTTGCTCCTCCAAGGTTTCTGGTGGTTGAAGGGGCGGAGCTTTAGTTTCTGGTCCGGCGAATGAAAAATGGTTTGCGCAGCTACCGAACTAAACTTGGTATGAGCCAGCTCGAGCTAGCCGATGCGATCGAGGTAACGCGGCAATCGATCATCGCGATAGAAGCTGAGAAATATGATCCCTCCTTGCCTATGGCCTATCGGCTCGCTGCCTATTTCGAAGTGCCGGTGGAAACGCTGTTTCCCAACCCCTGGCGTTAGGATCTGGTCCTCGGCGTTGCAGGTCGACAATGAGGCTCTGACCGGCAACTCTACCCGTAAAAGGCCTGCGCAAATCTTGCCCAGGCTTCTGTCGGGCCGATTATGAATCGCATGGGCGCTCCACCAAATGCCACGATCAAACCGAGCACGCTCGCCCAGTGCGGGCGTCCGCGCGTCCGCCAATCGTAGATCAGGAACGATCCAGCTATCAGCAGCGCCGCAACACCGGGCAGTGGCTCGAACCCGATCGTCAGCCCCAGCCGCGCAGTAGCGGGCGGCAGCATCATCAGGCCTGCGAGCACCATCAACCGCTTATGCGCGGCAGCATTTCCGCGGTTGAGCAAACCGAGTCCGTAAAACAGGATAAAGCCCAACATATCCATGGTTGGAAAGATCGTCGATTCTGCAGGGCTCATACCGCCAATGGATGTCGTCGGGCGCTGTATCGCATCGCTGACCACAAGATATCCGGTCACGACGATGGTAGCCGTTAGCGCCAAACTCGTCTGACCCATTTTGCGATGCAGATCATAGTTGCGTCCACCGATCAGGCGAGCCTGTGACACAGTGAGCAAATACCAGCCAAGCGTCACGAACCCGTGAAAGATCAGCATGGGCGAAGGCGGAAATGGAAATTCTGGCAGGAACAGAGCGGAACTGCCGAAACCCGCTATGATGGTCACAAACATCACCAAGGTGACGAGCGTAAAGAAACGCTCAGAGCGCGGATTGGCTGCCATTGATACCCCCCAACAATCTTGACCCGTGGCGAGACTAAGAGAAGCCGTCGGTCAACGCAAATGCGCGGGGCGGGTGCTAGCGAGTCTTCAAACTTTTCAGCGCTTCAGCCAACGGCCCGCTCGGCTCGTCATCGTTGGCCAGGCCTTTCTCGGCGCGGACTTGATCGGCGCGGGGGCCTTCGGCGAAGGGATCAATGGCCAGCGCCATAGTTTGCGCAACCGCTTCGCCCAGATCAAATCTGTCGCCTGCATATTCGATCTCGTCGAGCTCTTCCGGGGCGAGCTCGATCTCTTCTTCGCTCGGTTCACGCACCTGCTCGGGCACGAATTTCAGCGCAATCACCTCGTCAATTTGCGCGGGCAGATCATCGCCTGACACCGCGCAACTTTGGATGATGTCGGCCTGCAAACTGCCATTGGCGGCAACGCCGTTGGGTTTGGGCTCCAGATCGATTGTGGCGGATAGCGCGTTGACCGAAACCAATCCAAACCGCTTGGCAAGCGCCGCGCGCTCTTGCTCGTTAGCCTGCAACACTAGCGGCCCGGCATCGATTTTGCGCGGATCGATCAGTCGCGAAAATTCTGACAAGTTTTCGCTCATCGTGCGATGGTGCCCGCTGCAATCGCGTCGGCATCGGCGGCCTGAAGGTCTGCGTAAAGCGCGCGGAGCGCGGCAGCGGTTTGCGCCGGGTCAGCCCCTTCGACCAACTGCATATTGCGTTCCACCGCGCCCGCGAGCGCTGTATCATTATCGCTCGCCAAACCATCGCGCAGCGCGCCTATCCGCCCACCCAAAGTTGCCATCAGCTTGCCCATATGCTTGCCCACAACCACGTCATTGATGCCCAGCTCTCTCAATTGGCCATCCATATCGTCAACGAACAATTCGGTCAGCAGCGCAATCTCAGGGCCAAAGCCATCTTCGCTTTCCAACCGGATCATCACCAGGCTGATTACGGCGGTGATCATATCGAACCGACCGCCGACGCTGTCTTCCACGCCATGTTCGGCAAACCATGGCTTCTCCCGTGCTATTTCAACCACGCGTTCCCATAAAGGGCGCATGGATTCGCGCGGATCAGGTTCGCTTTTGAAGAGGTTTTTCAGGAAAGACATGCCAGTTCCAATGTTCTGATGCGCGATCCATTCAGACAACATTCAATGCTATGACAGCAGCGAGATGTTGCGCCTGCCCGATGGCTCGCCTAATGCATTCCCCGATATAGGATTGCGCGGGCTCAGGACAATGGCCGGGCGTGCAAGACAAACAGAGAAGGCGTTGACGGAACTATGGCGGTAAAACGGATTGCGGCGATTGTGGCCCTCACAGCTCTTGCGGCGGGCTGCACATCGATCAAGCAGCATCGCGGCTATATTGTGGATCAAACACTGATGTCGTCAGTGCAGGCGGGTATCGACAATCAGAAATCGGTTGAGGACACGCTTGGCCGCCCGACCTTCACCAGCGAGTTTGGTGACAAGACTTGGTACTACGTGTCCAGCACGACGCAGCGCCGCCCGTTTGGCAGCGCGCGTATTGCCGGGCATAATGTGCTGGCGATCCAGTTTGACGCGAGCGGCAATGTTGTTGCGGTTGAGCGCAGCGGCATGGAGAAAGTCGCGCAGATAGATCCCGATGGCGATGCCACCCGCACGCTGGGCCGCGAACGTGGCTTCTTGGAAGACCTGTTCGGCAATATCGGCCAAGTTGGCGCACCCGGTGGCGCTGGCGGCGGTGGTCCGGGCGGGCCGTAAGTCAAGGCAACCGGTTACAGCGGGCGCAGGCTTGCTTGAAAGGCAAGCGCAACTCCCCATATTTGCCGCATGGATGGTTCTCAAAACAATCACGGACTTGTGCCATGGCATGGCACGACGATCATTGGCGTAAAGCGCGGCAAACAGACGGTCATCGCGGGCGATGGGCAAGTCTCTATGGGCAACACGGTGATGAAGCCGAATGCACGCAAAGTGCGCCGGATCGGTGACAAGAACGATGTGATCGCCGGTTTCGCTGGCGCCACGGCCGATGCCTTTACTCTGTTCGAACGGTTGGAGCGCAAGCTGGAGCAATATCGCGGACAGCTGATGCGTTCTGCGGTAGAGCTTGCGAAGGATTGGCGCACAGACAAATATCTGCGCAATTTGGAAGCCTTGATGATCGTTGCCGATAAGGACGCACTGCTGGTGCTGACCGGCAATGGCGACGTGTTGGAGCCCGAAGGCGGAATAGCTGCAATTGGCTCAGGCGGAAACTACGCGTTGGCGGCGGCTCGCGCTCTGTCCGATTATGAGGACGACGCGGAGAAAATCGCGCGCAAAGCAATGGCGGTTGCCGCCGATGTGTGCGTCTTCACCAATGATCAAGTCACGATCGAGACTGTTTAGACACCATGGAAAATCTTACCCCTAAGGCGATTGTCGCCTCGCTCGACGAGCATATTATCGGCCAGAACGACGCCAAACGCGCCGTTGCCGTCGCGATGCGGAACCGCTGGCGTCGGCAACAGCTTGGCCCGGAATTGCGCGATGAAGTCACGCCCAAGAATATTCTGATGATCGGGCCCACCGGCTGCGGCAAGACTGAGATTTCGCGCCGCTTGGCGAAACTCGCCGAGGCGCCTTTCATCAAAGTTGAAGCGACCAAATTCACCGAGGTCGGTTATGTCGGGCGCGATGTGGAGCAAATTGCGCGCGATCTGGCCGAAGAAGCGATCCGGCTGGAAAAAGATCGCCGGCGCGAAGCGGTGCGCGAAGCCGCGTCAGATGCGGCGATGGATCGCCTGCTCAACGCATTGGTCGGCGACAACGCCAGCGAAGCAACGCGGGCCAGCTTCCGCGAGCGGATCACGCAGGATGCGATGAACGATGTCGAGGTCGAAATTGACGTCGAAGAAACGCCCAACATGCCCCTCGACATTCCGGGCATGGGTGCTGATGTCAGCATGATCAACCTGTCCGACATGATGGGCAAAGCCTTTGGTAAAAGCCCGACCAAACGCCGCAAACTCAAAGTGCCCGAGGCATGGGACAAGCTGGTCGATGAAGAAGCTGAAAAGCGCATGGATCAGGACGATGTTGCACGGGTCGCGCTGCAAAATGCAGAGACCAACGGTATCGTATTCCTTGACGAGATAGACAAGATTGCAGTCAGCGATGTGCGGGGCGGCTCTGTTAGCCGCGAGGGTGTGCAGCGCGATTTGCTGCCGTTGATCGAAGGCACGACCGTGGCCACCAAATACGGCCCCATGAAAACCGACCATGTGCTGTTCATTGCCAGCGGTGCGTTTCACATCGCCAAACCATCCGACATGCTGCCCGAATTGCAGGGCCGTTTGCCCATCCGGGTCGAACTGCGCGCGCTGACCGAAGAGGATTTCGTGCGCATTTTGGGCGAAACACGAGCCAATCTGGTTGAGCAATACAAGGCACTGCTGGGCACAGAAGACGTCACGCTGGAAATTGGTGATGACGCCGTAGCAGAAGTCGCCAAAATCGCGGCGCAAGTGAACGAAAGCGTCGAGAACATCGGCGCGCGGCGATTGCAGACTGTGATGGAAAAGCTGCTCGAAGAGCTGAGTTTTGAGGCAGAAGAGCATAAGGGCGAGACGATTGCGATCGACGCGACCTATGTGAAAGACAAGCTCTCTGGCCTTGCCGAGAATGCGGATCTTTCGAAGTATATTCTGTAATGGTTGAGCCGGTCAGCGATCTGGCGGCCATGCTGGCCTCGCTTGATCCGCAGCTGGTGGCTGATCTGCCCTATTGCTTTGTCGAGGTAACGCCCGACCAAGCGCCCCTTTTGCTCAATCAAGCGGTTGGCACCTTTCGCGAGGCGGAAGGCGTAACCGCGATTGTCCCGTCTTCCCTGGCGCAAGAGCTGGACATTTCAGCGCCCGAATTTGCGCAGATAACATTGCAGGTTCATTCCGACCTGGAGGGCGTCGGTCTAACGGCTGCCGTTTCTTCCGCGTTGGCGAATGAAGGCATTGCTTGCAATGTTGTTGCGGCTTTTCATCACGATCATGTGTTCGTGCCATGGGATCTGCGCGAGTTGGCTCTCGCTGTATTGCAACAGCTGTCTGCCGACGCTCGTCGGTAATGGTCGGTATTTGGCAGGGAATCCCCTCCAAGCACTTGAGATAGGCTCACAAAGCGATAGACCTGTTGCAATCGGAAGTTTGCAAAGGGACTGTATCATGAAATCTCCTCGTATCGCGCTCACGCTCTGCGCCAGCGTTCTGGCTCTTACGGCATCAACAGCCAGCGCTTCGGAAGAGGCGCCCCTTGATGCAGAGATGACGACAGCGGAGCCGACTACTGTCGTTGCCAGTCTCGCGATCAGCGCTGAGGCAAGCGAGGTTGCGAACGCCGCAGTGGGAGAGTCAGAGGCAGAGGCAGAGGCAGAGGCGGCAACCATGACCGCTGAGGCAGCTGCGGTTGTTGAAACGGTCGATATGCCGGCAGAGCCGCCCGCTCTGACAGCGCCGGAAATCGAATTTGAGCAATGGACGCTCGACAACGGCCTGCGCGTGATTGCGATTCCGGACAACACGACCGGTACGGTTATGACATCGATGTGGTACGAGGTTGGATCAAAGCTCGATCCAGAGGGACGCAGCGGTTTCGCCCATTTGTTTGAGCATATTCTGAGCCGCAAGACGGAGAATATGCCGTACAATATGATTACGGAGCTGACCTCGGATGTGGGCGGTACCCGCAACGCATCCAACAGCCCTGATCGGACCAACTATTTCGAGATTGTGCCCGCTGCCTATCTGGAACGGATGCTGTGGACGCACCGGGAACGGATGGCTTTCCCGGTGATCGAC
>CAKZSF010000053.1 GCA_937920575.1 uncultured Sphingomonadaceae bacterium
TGACGAAGGAAGGCCGATCGCTCAGCTGGGAAAACCTTAACCGCGCGAAGAAATCCGTCGCGCTCGATCTGCGCAGCGCAGAGGGGCGTGAATTGTGCGTGGAGCTAGCCGCGAAAACTGGCCAGCTGATCACCAATCTGCCGGAGCAAAGCTTTCTTTCGCATGATACCATCGCTGCTCGCCGCGACGATCTGATCAGCGTGCGGATTATGGGCTGGCACGATGGACGTCAGGCCATGGACTTCACTGTCAACGCCGCCAGCGGATACCCGCTGATGTGCGGCCCGGCAGACTGGGACCCGGCAACCGCTCCGCCCGTCAATCAAGTCTTGCCTGCATGGGATTTCATCACCGGGGCCTATTGCTCCTTCGCCTTACTGGCGGCGTTGCGCCACCGCGATGCAACCGGAAAGGGCCACGAAGTGCGCGTCCCGCTGGGTGATGTCGCGATTGGAACGATGGCCAATTCCGGCGCAATGGCAGAGATGCTTTATCGCGGATCGGACCGCGAGCGGTTGGGCAACGCCATCTGGGGCGCGTTCGGGTCAGATTTTAGAAGCCGCGATGGCGTGCGTTTTATGGTCGCGGCACTCACCCCCAAACAGTGGAACGGACTGGTCGAGGCTTTCGACGTCGCAGACGCGATTGCCGGGCTGGAGACCAAGCTGGGCGTGCGCTTCTCCGATGGGGACGAGCCACGTTTTGAAAACCGCACGGAGCTGTTCGCGCTGTTTCAGGCGGCCGCGGAACAACACGACTATGCAAATCTGGAAGCCCGCATGACCAAGGCCGGCACCACATTTGAGCGTTATCGCACAATGCACGAGGCCGCCAATGACCCGGTGCTGATTGCAGACAATCCGCTGTTCGGCCCCTCGCCCGCGAACCCCTCTGGCTTCGAATATCCTGCCACACGCAGCTTCGGCAATTTGCCCGGCGAAGGCGCGGGTGACCCTGCCCCCGCCCCTTACCTTGGCCAACACAGCGAAGAAGTGCTTGCTGAACGGTTGGGCTTGTCGAGCGGCGCAATTGGCAAGCTGGTGGATGCAGGAACGGTCGCACTTTCAGACAAGGATAAAGTATGACTCTTAGAAGAGCCGCCATCGTTTCGCCCATCCGGACACCGGTCGGTAAATTCCTCGGCACGCTTGCCCCAATGACCGCGGGCGAGTTGGGCGCGATTATCCTGAAAGCGCTGATGGAACGCACCAAGATTGACCCGGCACGCGTCGATGATGTCGTGTTTTCACAAGGCTATGGCAGCGCCGAGGCGCCCGCCATTGGGCATTGGAGCTGGCTGCTCGCAGGTTTACCGCTGGAAGTGCCCGGATACCAACTCGACCGGCGTTGCGGATCAGGCCTGCAAGCGGTCGCCAATGCTGCGATGATGGTACAGACGGGCGCGGCGGATGTCGTGGTCGCGGGCGGCGTGGAGAGCATGTCCAACGTCGAGCACTACACCACCGATATTCGGCAGGGCGTACGCATGGGCGAAATGAAGCTGCATGACCGTTTGCTGCGCGGACGGTTGATGAGCCAGCCGATTGAGCGCTTTGGCGTAATCAGCGGAATGATTGAAACGGCAGAAAACCTCGCCAGCGATTACAGCATCACGCGCGAGGAATGCGACGCCTTCGCTGTGCGAAGCCATCAGAACGCGACCAAGGCATGGGCCGAGGACAAGTTCGACAACGAGCTGGTGCCCATTGATGTGCCACCCAAAAGAGGGCGTGGCCGCGGCGATCCGGTGCGGTTCGATCACGATGAAGGCTATCGCGCGGACGCAACGATGGAAACATTGAGCGTTCTGCGCGCCATCGAAGGCAAGAAGAACCCCGACGCAGTGGTCACGCCGGGCAATGCCAGCCAGCAGAACGACGCGGCGGCGGCGTGTCTGGTAGTGGCTGAAGACAAGCTCGAAGAACTCGATCTCGACCCCAGCCTGTGGTTCGTCGCGTGGGCGGGCGCTGGCTGTGATCCCAGCCGCATGGGGATCGGCCCCGTGCCCGCCGTGGAGCGTTTGTTCGCCCGTAGCGGGATGGGTTGGGACGATATCGGCTTGGTCGAATTGAACGAAGCCTTTGCCCCGCAGGTGCTGGCTGTGTTGGCCGGATGGGGTTGGTCAAAGGATGACAGCCGCCGTGATATTCTCAATGTCAACGGTTCGGGTATATCGCTTGGCCATCCCATCGGGGCGACGGGTGGGCGTATTCTCGCGACTATGGCCAATGAGATGCATCGCCGTGATGTGCGCTATGGCCTGGAGACAATGTGCATCGGCGGAGGCCAAGGGTTGGCGGCAATATTTGAAAAGGCATCCTGATACAGATATAGATACATTTGAAACTATCTTCCTCTAGAGAGCGCAGCACGTCGAATGAATAAGGTTGATCCCGTTGTGACCACAGCCGATCTAGATACTGACTTTTCCGTGCTGCCAGAGCTTGCAGAACACGTGTTCACTGCGCCGTTGCAACGGCCTGACCATGTCAATGAGGACTGGCTGGAGCCATCTCAGTACGATTACTCTTCCGAAGACCACCGGATTTGGGACGACCTGTTTGCGCGGCAATCCCAACTGCTTCCGGGTCGAGCAGCCAGCGCCTTTATGGCTGGTCTGGAAAAGCTAGACCTTGGCAAAGGCGGTGTGCCGGAATTCGGGCGGATGAGCGAGGAATTGGACAAGCTGACGGGATGGACTGTGGTGCCCGTGCCGATGCTGATTCCCGACCATGTGTTTTTCTGGCATTTGGCCAATCGCCGCTTCCCAGCGGGCAACTTCATTCGCACGCGCGAGACGTTTGAGTACATTCAGGAACCGGATGTGTTCCACGACGTGTTCGGCCACGTGCCGATGCTGACCGATCCGACCTTTGCCGATTACATGCAGGAATATGGCAAGGCCGGTTGGAAGGCTATGCGCTACAACCGGCTGAAAGCGCTGGGCGCGCTCTATTGGTACACGGTCGAGTTCGGCCTGATTCAAGAAGGCGACGATTTGCGCGCCTATGGGGCAGGCATACTCTCTGGCCCGACCGAGGTGGTTTATGCTGTTGAAGCGAACAGTCCCAACCGGATCATGTTGAATGTCGACCGGGTGATGCGCACGGATTATGTCATCAGTGACTTGCAACCGACCTATTTCGTGATTGAGAGTTTTGAGGATCTGTTCCGCCAGACGGTGGAACGTGATTTTGACCATCTGTACAAAAACCTGTCGGCGTCTTTCACCTATGCCAATTCAGCGGTTATCGATGTGGATTATGTCGTCAATCGCGGCACGCAGGAATACCATTTGCGCGGTGGCAGAGGCAGCGGCGCAAAGCCTGTTTAACCCGAGTTTCAGCGTACCCAGAAACGTGACAAGGCGGTCAGCAACAGCAGACCTGCGATGGCTCCGATAGCTGAAGCAATCAGGATCATCGGCTCGCCCTGCCCTTTCAAAGGATCGGCGTGATCGATCATTGGCGGCACCACAATGCCTGCCAGCACCGCGCCGCCGATACCGGCCAACACGTGATGCAAAACGCTACGCGGGCTCTCCACTTGCAACCAAACAGTCGCAAGCCAACCCAGTGTACCGCCGACCAGCAAGACGATCAGAATACCCATTTCGCTCCTTCAAACCTCTGCCAGAAACGGGGCTATGCCCGTTCGGTTCCAGCAAATTCGATAGAGCGAATTCGATTGCGGTGAGTTGGCCTAGAACAGCGCCAGAAGCGCGACACCCATGCCGACACGGTAGAGCACAAACACCATCATCGACGCTTTCTTCAGAAAGTTCATCAGAAACGCCATAGTGAGGAACGCGGCGACAAACGTCAGCACGCCAGCAATCAGCGCGTCCATCGCCAGCGTCATACCCGCCTCGAAAATCTCTGGCACGATCAACACGCCCGCACCGGCCACCGCCGGGATAGACAGAAGAAAAGAGAAGCGCGCCGCCTCCACTCGTTTGTATCCCAGAGCACGTGCGGCGGTCATCGTGACGCCAGAACGGCTGGTACCGGGAATGATCGCAAGCGCCTGCGCTAGGCCGACGATCAGGCCGTCGCGCCAGCTCATATCCTCGAACTGTTTGATTTCCTTGCCCAGCCAATCAGCAATCCCGAGCAAAATGCCATAAACAATCAGATTAAACGCCACCAACTCGGTAAACCGGATTGAGCCCATCAGATCGCCGTCGATAATGTCCACGCCGAACCAGTTTTCCGCAATGCCATTAAACAGCCCCATCTTGATCGAAAGACCGAAGGCGACCGCAGGAATTGTGCCCAGAACGATCCACCAGAACAGCTTCCGCTCTGCTGGCGCCTGGCCAATGCCGATGCTGGCAAAGCCACCGCGCGCCAGCACCACCACATCCTTGAAGAAATACACAATGATCGCGAGCAACGACCCGACATGCACCGCCACATCAATCAGCGGGCCCTGATCAGGCAGATCTGTCAGCTTGGGAATCAGGATCAAATGGCCAGACGAGGAAATCGGCAGGAATTCGGTGATGCCCTGCACCACGGCGATCAGAAGAAGCTGCAAGAATGTCATAGCCACCGCTCAATGAACAAAGGGCGGCGCAAGTCAAGCTGACCTGCACCGCCCCATGCGAATTTATCGTACGTGTCGGCCTGTTACCAGATGCGTACGCGCTCTTCTGGTGGGATGTACAGCTCGTCACCCTCGGTCACGCCGAATGCCTCGTACCACGCGTCTTGATTACGCACGACGCCGTTCACACGGTAACGCTCCA
>CAKZSF010000054.1 GCA_937920575.1 uncultured Sphingomonadaceae bacterium
CTGCACTGCCAACTGATCGACATAATTGTCCTTGCCGCCAAAGCTGGTTGGCAGCGGCAGTGGTACAGGCCAAGCACCAGCATAGACCGCACCACAAAACAGTGCTGCAAAGTGCGGCCCCGTTTCGGCGATCAGGGCAATCCGATCACCTTTGCCGATGCCTTGCGCTATCAGGCGCGCTGCCATCGCGCGTGCGTCCGCGCGCAGCTCGGAAAACGGATAGGGCCGCTCCAGATTGCCGCGTGGATCGTGGAAATTGAGCCCGCGCGATCCATTGGCGGCGTAGTCCAGCGCTTCTCCAAAAGTCGAAAAGTCTGAAAAGCGCCTATCCTGTGCGCAGTCGTTTGGAGTTGGAACCAATTCACTATCTACCATTGTTGCGAAAACCCGCTATGTTCTTATCCAGACCTCTCGCCCCCTCCAGGGCCAGTTGAACAGGGCCAATTAGCGCAATTTCGCCAAATGGCCTAACGTTGCTTTTCCCATTTCCCAACGAGTGTGGCACGAATAAGGCCAAATTCGGAAGATCCCCCATTAGAAAACCGCGCAAACAACCAAAACCTCTTAACAAAACAAGGCTTTATGACCTTGCAACCCGCTATGTCGCGCGTTTTGCGACCAGCTCATCAAAGCTGGAAGCCTATCTCCAACGCAAATTGCGAGAGCGGGGGTGGGAGGATGAGGCTGAACCCGACATTGCCGCGATCGTCGAACGCTTCGTAGATCTGGGTTATATCGACGACGCGCACTATGCGCAGGTTAAAGCGGACAGTTTGCTGCGCCGGGGATACGGCAATCGGCGGATTTCCGAGACTTTGCGCCATGCCGGGATTGACGAGGCGACGACAGAATCGGTCAAGGCCAACTACGGGGCGGCTAAGGAAGCGGCACTGACATTCGTGCGGCGTAAACGGTTCGGCCCATTTGGCGCGCAGCCACCCGATATGGCGGCGCGCAAACGGCAAATCCATTCTATCGCTCGGGCCGGGCATGGGTTTCAGATTGCCATTGCGCTGGTCGATGCAAAAAGCGAGGAAGAGGCCGAGCGCTTGGTCTATGAGGATGAATAGAGCGATGTTGAAGCAGACAATGGGCCTAACGAAAGCAGCTTTGCTGGCGACTGGCGTCGCAGCTGGGCTGTCCGCGTGTTCAGCGCAGCAGGCAGAGACTGCTCCGGCACCAGAGGCTGAGGCAAAACGCGTTCATTCTGAGAGCGGTCTGGAACTGACCGATGTCACCGTGACTGTGGGCGATACGAAGCATGTGTTCGTCAGCGAGTTGGCGATTACGCCGCAGCAACAGGCGATGGGCCTGATGTTCCGCCGCGAGTTGGGCCCCAATGAGGGGATGATCTTCCCGCGAGAGCCAGCAACAATCGCGAGTTTCTGGATGAAGAACACGGTCATCCCGCTCGATATCATTTTCATCGCTCCCGATGGCCGCATCATCAACATCGCACGCGAAACCGTGCCTTATTCGCTCGAATCATCGGTGTCTGAGGCACCTGCAGCCGCTGTGTTTGAAATCCCGGGTGGCCGCGCGGCTGAACTGGGAATCGAGCCGGGCGCGGTGGTAACGTGGTAGCAGCGCTTGCGAGGCGAATGAGGAGCGGCTAACGGGCTTGGCATGGGAATCTTAGGTTCAATCTTCACCTGGTGGGATGGTGCGACCATCACCACGATGCTCAACAGCGCTTTCACCGGCGAGCATGTCGGCACGGATGCAGAGGGCAACAAGTTTTATCGCGCGAAGAAAACCCGCGATGGGCAGCGAGAGCGCCGGTGGGTGATTTACAAGGGCGCAAATGACGCCAGCCGCGTGCCGGCCGAATGGCATGGCTGGCTGCACGGCGCGTTTGACGATGTTCCAGAGAGCCATCTGCCGCCTGCGAAGATCTGGGAAGTGGACTACACGCCCAATGCCACCGGCACAGCTGAGGCCTATCGCCCGGCTGGCGCGCTGGAGAAGGGTGGCAAGCGCGCCGCGGCCACTGGCGATTATGAAGCCTGGTCGCCAGAGAGCTGAGCCAGGTCAGATGCGGGTCGCAACACTTCTGATTTGTGCTGGTGCCGTGCTGCTGACAGCGTGCGGCAGCGATGCACCGCCTCCACAACAGCCGCAATCAACCTCAGTCCCTGAGGAATTGACCGGCGAGGTGGATATGCCGGACGAGGTCGAGAATTCGAGTGTCGGTACGCCGCTGGAAGAGCGCGTGGTCACTTTGGGCTTGCTCAACAAGCGCAACAACATCTCGCAGGATATTGAGCTGAAACCGGGCGAAACGCGCCGGATCGGTAACGCGACTGTGCGGCTCTACAGTTGTGAGCGCACCGCTCCGTGGGAAAATCCTCCGGAAACGGGCGCGTTCATTCAATTGTTTGTGAACGAGCGAGCCGAGGATGAGGAGCAACCGAGCTGGAAGAAGGTATTCTCTGGCTGGCTGTTCAAGAACAACCCATCCATCAATGTCGTAGAACACCCGATTTATGACGTTTGGGTCAAAGACTGCGCGATGAGCTTCCCGGGCGAAGAGGCACCATCATCGGCGCCAGCAGAGACTTCGGACAACAGCGAAACATAGCCCTCTGGAAGACTGGCCTCTACGCCATCTGAATTGGCAGAGCGCAACAACTCGACATATTCTTCCTGTTTGATTTCAACCGCGCCCAGCGACGCGAGATGTTCGGTCATAAACTGGCAGTCGAGCAAGCGCACACCGGCACGGCGCAACGCCGCCACCAGCCATGCAAGCGCCACTTTAGACGCATTGTCCGCGCGGCTGAACATGCTTTCTCCGCAGAATGTCCGCCCGAAATTAACCCCGTAAAGGCCACCGACGAGCTCGGCACTTCCGTCGTCGCCATCGCGCCAGCATTCGATGGAATGCGCATGCCCTGCCATATGCAATTGGCGATAGCTGGCCGCGATGCGCTCGCTGATCCAGCTGTCGGGATGGTCGGTGCGCGGAGCGGCGCAGGCTGAAACGATCTTGGCAAAGGCGGTGTTGCACGTCACGCGGAAACGATCACGTTTCAGTACCTTGGCGAGTGAACGAGAGCAGCGAAACCCGTCGAGCGGCAGAATCGCACGCATGCGCGGCTCCACCCAGAACACTTCGGGGTCATCGCGGTTGTCCGACATCGGAAAAATCCCGCTGCGATAGGCGAGCAGCAGCGTTTCTGGCGGGATCAGGGGGAGGGACGAACCGTGCATTGTTGCTATTCTAGCAGGTCAGCGTGCTTTCGTCGCTTGCCAACTGCGCAGGCAGCGATTAGGTGGCGTTCCGATCTGCAGGGGCGTAGCTCAGTTGGTAGAGCGTCGGTCTCCAAAACCGAAGGTCCAGAGTTCGAGTCTCTGTGCCCCTGCCATTTCCTCCCAATCCAAGAGTTCATTTGTTCAGAAAAGCTTTCCCAAAGCTGACTGGCGGCGCCACTTTGCGTTCAATCACGGTTTGGCAGTTTTCTCCACGAGCCGTTCTTCAGCAACGGTGAAACGAATCATGCTCACCAAGCGAACACATGTCGATTGGCGAGCAAATGGAGGAAAATTATGTCGAGCCTGACCTATCGCAGCAGCCGTTCCGACCAATGGACGAGCCCGCGCCCATATCGTGACGCCTCGCTCCGCTATCGCGCGCATGGCCCGATCCAGCCGATGGACTATACGCAGCCTAGCCTCCTGACGCGCGCTCTGGCGCGCTTGTCCGGGCGGCGAATCGCGGTCTAACCCAAGAAATTTGAGCGTGCAGGGAGCCCCCTACCTGCACGCTCAAACCGTTTAGCCCTCAAATGGCGGCTTAGTATTCTTCCGGCTCTTCCGGTGTATCCGCGTGGAAGTCTTTGCCAGCGGTCTTGTCACCCTGCGCCAGCTT
>CAKZSF010000055.1 GCA_937920575.1 uncultured Sphingomonadaceae bacterium
GTTCGCTATATCGGCGCGTCATCGATGTTCGCATGGCAATTCCTCCAGATGCTCCACAAAAGCGAAATCAAGGGCTGGTCGAAATTCGTCTCGATGCAGAATTACTACAATCTGCTCTATCGCGAGGAAGAGCGCGAGATGTTCCCGCTGTGTCAGGATCAGCAGATCGCGACGATGCCGTGGAGCCCATTGGCGCGCGGCAAGCTGACCCGCGATTGGGATGATGCCAGCAGCGCGCGCAGCCAGTCGGACATTCTCCTCGGCGCGCTGTACAAGCGAACCGAAGACGCTGACCGTGCCGTGGTCGACACGGTTGCCAAAGTGGCTGCCGAACGCGGGGTGCCACGCGCGCAGATCGCGCTGGCATGGATCCTCAGCAAACCGCATGTGACGACGCCCATTGTGGGCGCATCCAAGGCCAGCCATATGGACGATGCCCTCGCCGCGCTCGATATCACGCTGAGCGAAGATGAGATCAAAGCGCTGGAGGCTCCCTATGTGCCGCATGATGTCACCGGACTGTTTGCGATGCCGCAGGACGAATTGAATCTTACACTCAAGAGCTAGGGACTCGTAGCCGATGCCCCCCCTTCATCACACGACGCCTGCGGGCGGTATCGACCTTTCCTGGTGGGAATGGAACGCTGATTTGCGTGGTGCAGCACCAACGCTGCTCTTCGCCCACGCAACCGGGTTTCATGGCCGCGTCTGGGACGCGTTGATCGAGCATCTGCCGAGCCGGCACATCATTGCGCTCGATCTGCATGGGCATGGCCGATCAACTGGCGCGCCGATCACCGATTGGCGGGTGTTGTGGGAGGAAGTGCAGGCGTTGCTCGCTGGGTTGAGTCTGTCAGGAGTCCAGGGTGTTGGCCATTCGATGGGCGCACACGCACTGCTGCAATGCGCCGCCAATGAACATGGTCTGTTCGACAATCTCGTCCTATTCGATCCGGTCATCCTCTCTCCGGAGTGGTACGAAAAAGGCGAGCTTGCATTTGATGATAGCCAGCCCCACCCGACCGCTCGGCGCAAGCGTGACTTTGCCTCACCCGAGGCGATGATCGAGCGCTTCTCGACCCGCGATCCCTATGATCTGTTCCAGCCGCGCGTGCTGGCTGACTATTGCCGCTATGGCCTGATCGAAAAGCCTGATGGCGACGGGTTTGAGCTGGCCTGCGCGCCGGAAATGGAGGCGAGCGTTTATATGTCGAGCCGCAGCAATCCAGGCATTCTTGACGCGGCGACCGAATTGAAATGTCCGGTGCTGGTGGTGCGCGCGGCACAAGGCGCGATGGGTGATTTCAAGTCTTCCCCCACTTGGCCGGATCTCGCGAGCACGATCCCTAATGGCACCGACATGCCGCGCCCCGACATGACCCATTTTCATCCGTTTCAGGACCCGGGAGACGCAGCAAAAATCGTGTCCGACTGGTTCACCGATTGATCCTGTGCGCAGAGCCAACTCGGCAATAGTCAAACCCGCCAATCCCGCCTAAGACGCCAAAAGAGTTTCGTTTGAAACCAGTTTGGTGACGCGAGGCAGAGGGATCGACGGAATATGGCAGGGCCGATCAGCGCGGCGAGCGATGGTTTTCTGGAACGGCTGACAGCGGGCAAATTGCCTGACGCGGTGAGCCAAACGCGGCTGGACGATGCGGGGCTAACGCCGCTTGATCTGCGCCAATTGTTCGAAAGTCAGGCCAGCAGCCGCCTGCTCGATCTGGCCTCGCGCAATCTCGCGAAGGACGGCAAGACTTTCTATTCCATCGGCAGCGCGGGGCATGAAGGCAATGCCGCGGTTGCGCGCGTTTTCCGGCGCGATGACATTGCGTTCCTGCATTATCGCAGCGGAGCCTTCCTGATCGAACGCGCGCGCAAACTGTCCGGATCGACACCGCTGTGGGACATGGCGTTGAGCTTTTGCGCGTCGTCCGATGATCCGATTTCCGGCGGGCGGCACAAGGTGCTTGGCTCGAAAGAGCTGTTCGTCCCGCCACAGACCAGCACAATTGCCTCACATTTGCCCAAGGCGGTCGGCACGGCCTTCAGCATCGCGCAGGCGCGGCGTGACAAGATGACAGACAGTCCTTTGCCGCATGACAGCGTGGCGCTGTGCAGCTTTGGCGATGCCTCGTCCAACCACTCGACCGCGCAAGGCGCGTTCAACGCGGCGGCATGGACCGCCTATCGCGGATTGCCTCTGCCGTTGGTGTTTGTGTGCGAGGATAACGGCCTCGGTATCTCTGTGCCCACACCCGACAATTGGGTCGCGAGCAATTTCGCAAACCGTCCCGGTCTGGAATACATCACTGGTGATGCGCGCGATCTGGTTGACGCAACCCGCGCCGCGCGCGCGGCTGAGGTGATGGCGAGAGGTCGCCGGAAGCCGGTGTTCCTGCATTTGCGGACGGTGCGGCTGATGGGTCACGCTGGCTCCGATCTGGAGGCCGCCTATCGCAGCAAGCGCGAGGTTGAGGCCGAAGCGGATCAGGACCCGCTGCTGCACACTGCACGCCATTTGATCGAGCAAACGGGTGTGTCACAAACCGAGATTCTGGCGCGCTATGACGAGCTAACCCAGCAAATCAACGCTGTGATGGAGCAGGCCGCCACCCGCCCGCGCCTTACCAGCGCCAAGCACGTCATGGCCCCGTTGGTGCCGCCTGCCAGCACTGCCAACCATGCGCCTGTTGCGCCGCTCACCGGCGAACGCACAAAGGACGCGCAAACCCCGCAGCATATGTCGCGGTTGATCTCGCTGACGTTGGAAGAGCAAATGCGCTCGATCCCCGAAATCGCGGTATTTGGCGAAGACGTGGGCCGGAAGGGCGGCGTCTATGGCGCGACGATCAAGCTCCAGCAGATCTTTGGCCGCGGCCGCGTGTTTGACACGCTGCTGGATGAGCAAACCATTCTCGGCATGGCCATCGGCATGGCGCATAACGGCTTCATCCCGATACCCGAAATTCAGTTCCTCGCATACGTCCACAACGCCGAGGATCAACTGCGCGGAGAGGCGGCGACTTTGCCCTTCTTCTCCAACGCGCAATATGACAACCCGATGGTCGTGCGGATCGCCGGTCTTGGCTATCAGAAGGGCTTTGGCGGGCATTTTCACAACGACAACGCGATTGGCGTTTTTCGCGATATTCCGGGCATCGTGCTGGCTTGCCCCAGCCATGCGAAGGACGCGGCATTGATGCTGCGCGAGGCGATCCGATTGGCGCGCGAGGACCGCCGCGTGGTCGTGTTTGTTGAGCCAATTGCGCTGTATGGAACCAAGGATTTGCACGAGGAAGGCGACGGCTTGATGGCCTCCGCTTTGCCCTCGCCCGAGGCAATCGCACCGTTGGGCGACGTGGGGATTTTCGGAACGAACGGCACTGTGGACTGCGCAGTGCTGACCTATGGCAACGGTACCTATATGACGCGGCGTGTGGCGAAGCGACTGGCCGATCAGCAGGGAATTGCGACACGGATCGTCGATCTGCGCTGGCTCAATCCCTTGCCGATGGATGCGGTGATGGAACAGTTGAAGGGCGCGAGATCCGCCCTCATTGTTGACGAGTGCCGCCGCACCGGATCGCTTGCAGAGGAGCTTTACACCCGTGTTCGCGAGATGGGTTTTGACGCGCCGCTAGCCCGGATCAACAGCGATGACAGCTTTATCCCGCTTGGCCCCGCAGCGAACGAAGTGCTGATCAGCGAGGATCAGATCGCCGCCGCCGTTCAGGAGATCATCCCATGAGTGCGGGCAAGAAAGAACGCGCGGTCGTCGTCTTCCCCGGTCGCGGATCATACGGCGCGGCGGAGTTGGGCTATCTCAAGCAGCACCATAGTGGACGGCAGGATTTGGTCGATCAGCTGGCCGGTGTGGTGACGCAGCGCGGCGCGGATGACCCGCGCGAGCTGGATACGCTGACCAAATTCTCACCCGCGAAGCATCTGCCCGGCCGCAACGCATCCAACCTCATCTACACCTGCGCCATGGCCGATTTCGCCGCGATTGACCGCGACCGGTTTGATATCGCCGCGGTATGCGGCAATTCGCTAGGCTGGTATCTGACGTTGGCCGCTGGCGGCGCGCTCAGCCTGCCCGACGGCGCGACGCTCGTCGATACGATGGGCGGAATGATGGAGCGCGAAGGTGTTGGCGGGCAGATCCTTTACCCCCTAACTGGCGAGGATTGGCGCGCCGATGCGGATCTGATTGCACTGGTCCAAAGCGCCATCGCGGAAACCGACAACGCGTTCCTGTCGATCAAGCTGGGCGGGATCGTGGTGATCGCAGGCGATGATGCGGCGGTGTCCGCGCTGATGAAGCGGCTTCCTCCGCGCGATGATCGCTTCCCCTTGCGGCTCCCCAAGCACGCGGCGTTTCACACGCCTTTGCTCGCCAATATTGCCGCGAAAGCGCAGAGCGAGTTGCCAGCCAGCTTGTTCGCAGCGCCCAGCATCCCGATGATCGACGGACGCGGCGCAATCTGGCGCAGCGGTACGCACAGCGCGGCGCAGCTGCACAGCTACACGCTCGATACGCAGATCGTGGAAACCTATGACTTTTCCCAAAGCATCGCGGTTGCGCTGAAAGAATTCGCACCCGACCGCGTCATTTTGGCCGGGCCAGGAGGATCGCTGGGGCCGCCGCTCGCGCACATCATGATCGAACACAGTTGGCTGGGTATCACCGATCGCGATACCTTCACAGCGCAGCAGCAGGACGATCCATTTGTGATTGCAATGGGGCGTTCTGATCAGCGCACCTTGGCCACCGGATAAGACTTTCCCGCGCCCGTCAAATTGTGCGAACGGCATACTTAACAACCTGCTGACGCGGCCGTTCTTGTATGCATGACGATGCAAGCCCCCCACTCGCAGTTCCAAAACGCTGGGCACAGCCGCCAGCGTGATGGCATACTCTCAAAACTTGGATTGGTTCGCCCGGAAGCCAGCGGAACCACATACCAACAATCGCTCGACCAGATTGGCGTGTTCCTCGATCACTACGGTCTGCTCCTCAATCCGCAGACACTTTCGATCGCGTATGATTGTATTACCGAGGCGCGGGGAAACTTGCGGCAGAAACTCGATTTCGAGATCGAGAAGAATGGGCGAATCTCCGGCGAATGGCTGGCCGAGCTGAGCCCTGAACGGGCGCCTTTGGCCTATGACGCCTGCCGCAGAAAATGAATCGCCGATGCTTTTTTGATGCGCGGCAATTTTTCTAGATTGACTGCCCCAAGTATGAAATGCCCGCATTAAATTAACGCGTTAACCTTTTGAAATCGGGCAGTCTCACTGCGGGACGCGAACCAGTTTTAACTGGAAAATCCTCGCGCAGGCGCGCAAAAAGGCCGACATGACTTCGATGATGAAATGGATTGGCGGCGCGACCGCTCTGGTGCTC
>CAKZSF010000056.1 GCA_937920575.1 uncultured Sphingomonadaceae bacterium
CCGAACACGACATGGTCGTGCGCGAAATCCGGTTGATTGATCGCCGGATTGAGCTGATTAACCGAGCAATCCTGCTGATGGTGCTGAGCGGCCTGTCGATCGGAACTGTCGTGGCGTTGCTGTTTGTGCAGGAGTTCGCACAGATTCAGGCTGCATTGTTCATTGCGGCCGTGTTCATTCTCGGCATTGGCCTGCTGATGTGGGCGCTGATTTTGTTCTTGATGGAAACCCGTGTCGCGGCCGCCGCTCTCGGCATTCCTAAGGATTACCTCGAGCTTGATCGGAAGCTTTAGCCGAGGTTGACCTGTCAGTCCTTCGGCGGGGCCAGCATTTTCTGGCCCTGATCGCGCACCGCCGCTGCAACAATCGGTTCGATGAAAGACAACATTGGCGGGAGTGACAGCTCCAGCACGACTTGATTGCTCTCAACATCGATATGTCCGGTCACTGTCTGACCCATCGCGCCGACATCCAAAGTCATGCGGTCATCGCTGGGCCATCCGGTTGCGACATTCGCCACGCCGCCGGGGATCGCATCGCCAATTTCGTGGCTGTGATCGCGCAGGCGGCGGCGGACTTCTTCCTTATCCAGCTCATGAGGGATCGCGACGCGCATCAGACTGTGTTCCTTGTTTTTTCGACGTTAAAGTCTGGCAGCGGCACGCCGCTATCGCCCTCTGGCCCTGCGCCATATTTGTAATCGAGATAGCGTCCCTTGATTGCCAACTCGTCCAAGGTTCCCTCGGCCAGTTGACGAGTGATTCCATCAATCTCATCGCTGATCTTGGACAGGCTCGTGACCAGTTGCTCGTCCGGAGCGGTAGCACCAGCTCGCATTTCGCTGCGCAAATGCGCCGGGATTTTGCGATAGCTATCAACCATCTGGGGCAAGTGCTCGCCGATCAGCTTGCGGATCTCGCGCGCCGTGGGGTGGTTCTGATCAAACCCTTCCAATTGCGCGCCAAGAGTGTCGAGCTGCAATCCGATCTTGTCGATCAGGTTGATCGCGGACGCGGGCAAATCTGCCCGCTGGTGCTCCAGCCACAACTCAGTACGCGCGACCAGCGACTTGACGTCGCCCCCCTTCATGATGTCGCCCATTTTGGGCGTCTTCATCCGCGGGAATTGTCCAAACACAAACAGAGCGGCAAGGGTTGCCACACCCGCCGCCATCAGCCCGGTGAAGCCCAATCCATCGACGACCAATCCGATAATCGATGCGCCCAGCCAGATACCACCGATTGCGAAAGCCACATTACGCAGCTTCTTCATCCGGTGTTTCCATTTTAAACGCGCTGAACCCTTGCCAATGGAATCGGCAAGCCGGTGCCGGCCACCGCCCTGATTATCGCGCACAAGCGCTTTGCCTTCGCTGAGCAAACGTTCTGAATCGCGGGTAAGGTCGTCCATCAGCCTTCAAGCTCTAACAGGGATGGTTCGGACGCAACTTTGGCTTGCGCCTGCGCCTGGCCTTCTGCCCGCGCGATATAGCCTTTCGACTTTTCAACTTCGTCAGTCAGAATGTTGACGGTTTGCTTCATGCTGT
Organism: uncultured Sphingomonadaceae bacterium; assembly: GCA_937920575.1. Taxonomy (GTDB): domain Bacteria; phylum Pseudomonadota; class Alphaproteobacteria; order Sphingomonadales; family Sphingomonadaceae; genus CAKZSF01. The sequence goes on from CAKZSF010000056.1 coordinate 1,547, forward strand.
CGAGCGCGCGGACTTTAAACTCGTCCACTTCGTCCATCGTGTCATAGATGTTCTGGAACGCGCGTTGCAGCGTTTCCAGCGGAATGGTGCTGGATGCGGCCTGCTCGTGAATTTTGCCGGTCTGATCGCGCAGCATCGTGCTGGTCGAATCGATGATGCCCGTCGTGGTTTCGTTGAGCGCGGTGATCTGCCCCAGCACAAGTCTCTGGTTGGTCATGGCCTCTGCCACGGTCACGGCAGTGCGCAGCGCGCCCACTGTGGTGGTGCTGGCGCGGTCTACGCCTTTGACCAGCTCGACATTGTTCTTCTTGACCAGATCGAGCGCGAGATAGCCTTGCACGCTAACCGCCATTTGCGTCAGCAAGTCCTGCGTGCGTTGGCGCACATAGAACAGCGCAGTCTCGCGGATCGCCTTCGCTTTGGCCGGATCGGTGGCGTCCAATTCGGCAGCTTTTGCCTCCAGCCGTTCGTCCAACGTGTTGGAGATGTGGATCATCTGCTCCAGATTGCCCATCGCCTCCCACAATTTCTGCCGTTCGACATCAATGGCCGCATTGTCCATCAGCAACTCGTCCTTGCCGCTGGCCAGCTTGCCCAGCACCGCCTGAATATGTGTCTGTGCTGACTGATAGCTTTGGAAGTAGTTTTTGATTTTGCTGCCAAACGGTATGATTCCGAGGATCTTGCGTGGGCCGGTCAGTTTGCCGCGCTTGCCGGGGTCGAGCTCTTCGACCACGCTACGCAATTCCTGCAAATTCGCGCCGACGCCTTGATCGGCGTCCATCGCGCGGATTGGACGGTCGAGGAAGCGGTTTGACATACCTGCAGCCGCCATGATTTCCTTGCGGCCCATATTGGTAATCTGGTCGACTTTCTTGCCGAATTCCGGCGAGTTTGAGTCTTGCGAGATCAGCTCGTCAACGAAGGAATCAACCTTCTCGTCCAGCTTGCTTTTCTTCTGCTCATCAACAGGGACGAGGCCAGCGGCCTTCTCTGGCGCCACCTGCGGCACGGGATCGGGCGGGGTCAGCTCCAGATCGGTGGCGGTGTCGGTGGCTGTCTTGGTCTCGGCCATAGTGCTCAATCTACTCCATCAGGGCGTCGGACGCCCGCTGTCATACACTTTACTGTATTAGGCAAATAAGACACATTTTTCAAGGATTGCCCATGCGAAATCGCATGCGCTTGCCAATTGTTTGCTTTGCGCACGCTTGGCAAACGGCTATTTAGCGGGCCGAGGAAGGGGTTTTCATGGCTTCACAATCACCCGCGCCCATAGAGCACGGCTTTGACAATGTGCTGAGCAGCGCGCGCAAATGGTGGAACACCGAGGTTATCGGGCAAGTCGATCACAAGGCTGTGATTGAGCAGCGCCGCGGCGACTGTGACCTGACGGGGCGTTATGTGTTCATGACGCTGATGTCGGCGGGCATCGCGGTGCTGGGCCTGCTCTTATCCAGTCCTGCGGTTGTCATCGGCGCGATGTTGCTCTCCCCGCTGATGGATCCGATCATCGGGCTGGGCATGGCGTTGGCGATTGGTGACTTCAACTGGATGAAGACCAGCGCAAAATCGCTGTTACTCGGCACGGTGCTGGGCATTGGGTTTTGCGCGATGATCGTGTTTCTTTCTCCGTTGCAGACAATCACACCCGAAATTGCCGCGCGGACACAGCCGAATCTGTTCGACTTGTTTGTTGCGCTGTTTTCCGGACTTGCCGGTGCCTATGCGCTGATCAAGGGGCGGCAGGGAACGGTCGTGGGTGTTGCCATCGCGACCGCGCTAATGCCGCCTTTGGCAGTCATTGGCTTTGGCCTCGCAACGTTCAACAGCACCGTTTTTTGGGGCGCGACGCTGCTTTATGTGACCAACTTCGTGGTCATCGCGATTACGGCCACGGTTATGTCGAAGTTGTATGGATTTCGCACGCTGCTCGACCAACGCTACACCATGTTCCAGAATGTGGGAATCGTTCTGACGCTGGTCGCGCTGGCAATTCCTTTGATGATTTCGCTGCAGCAGATTGCATGGGAAACGCGCGCGAACCGGGCCGTTAATTCCGAAGTTCTCGATGCGCTGAGCGACAATGCGCAGATATCCAACATGAGCGTCGAATTTGGCACGGAGCCTATCAAAGTGTCGGCAACCGTTTGGACTCCAAAAATCACGCCCGACGCCGAACAGGTTGCCGCGCGCGAGTTGGAGGAGCAGTTCAACCTGCCCTTTGACGTGTCGATTACACAGGTCTTGACCGGCAGCGGGGCGCAATCGGCGGAACAAGCCGCGCTTGCCTCTGCCCGGGCAGAGGAAGAAGCCAATTTCCGCCGGGCAGAACAACTCGCAGAGCGCCTAGCGTTGGTTGCGGGCGTGCCCGTGGCCGAAGTCTTGGTTGACCGCGAGCGCAAGACCGCGCTGGTCAATGCACGGCCGCTGGATGGCGCGAGCCTTGCCGCCTATCGAGAATTAGAGACCAGGATTGCGAGCAACGAGCCCGGCTGGACAATCAAGCTGAGGCCGCCTGCACGCGAACTGCCGCCAGTGCCGTTTGCTGACGGAGAGCCAAGCACGGGCGGTGCAGCGGCGGTTGGTTTGATCGAGTGGGCGGCGAAACGCGTCAACGCACCGGTTGTGCTGTCCGGTTCGGCGGCCAATCTCGAAATGTTGTCTGCTCTGCTGACTGAGCGCGGCGTGACAGTTCAGGCGGAGCCGAATGGCGGTGCCGATGTCGTAAACGTCAGATGGGGC
>CAKZSF010000057.1 GCA_937920575.1 uncultured Sphingomonadaceae bacterium
AGCGGCGGATTGTCCGGCGCAATCGGCAGCATCGCTCTCAACGCAGGCTATATCGAGGAAGAGGGCTTCTCCAGCTTTGATGGCGGGGCAGAGGCCGACGGGTTTGAGCAATTCTACCTGACCGGACGCGGACGGTTGGCCGTCAGCGACAATTTCGCGGTTGTCGCCAACGGGCGGTACGCCGACAGCAAACTCGATATTGACGGGTTCGCTCCGCCGACTTTTGCGTTTGGTGACACCAATGAAAGGCAGGACAGCCGCGATCTGTCAGGGCGGCTTGGCGTGGAGTGGGATTATCAAGGCGCGCTGCAATTCCGCGCTGGCTTTGCGCATGCGGATATCGAGCGCGATCTGATCAATCTCGATTTTGGTACAGACCCCTTTTTCAGCACAGATGGCACATCCAACCGCGCGGAGGCGTTCGCGCGCTATGAGATCGCGGATCGCTGGAAACTGGACGCGGGCGGCGACTATGAATGGACACGCTTCTCCGACGGGTTTTTGGTCGCGAAGGCAGAAATCCGCAGCGCGCACAGCCTGCTGACGTTTCAGTCGCTCAATGATGGCTATGGCGAAGTGATCGTCTCGGCTGGCGCTCGCATTGACGACCATTCCGAATTTGGCAGCGAAGTCTCGCTTGGGGCGAGCGGCTTATGGGAATTTGCGGATGGTTGGCGTGTTCGGGCGTCCTATGGTGAGGGCTTCAAAACACCCACGCTGTTTCAGCTTCTTTCCAACTTTGGCAACACTGCATTACAACCGGCACGCAGCAAGGCGTATGATGCCGGGATCAGCTTTACCGGCGAACGTGTGCAGGCCGCGGTGTCGGTCTTCCGCCGGGACACCAACAATCTGATCGATTTCGTATCCTGTTTTGGTCGCACAGTTGCGATCTGCGACAACCGGCCCTTCGGCACTTATGACAATGTTGGGCAGGCACGGGCGCAAGGGTTTGAAGTTGAACTGGCTGTCTCGCCTATCGATGATCTGCGTGTTCAGGCGGTTTACAGCTATCTCGATGCGGAAAACCGTTCTGCGGGCAGCGCCAATCTGGGCAATCGACTGGCGCGCCGCCCCGACAACACAGTCACGTTTTCGGCGGATTGGAAATCACCCTTGGCGGGCCTCAATCTGGGTGCGGATCTGCGGATGGTTGGCGACAGCTTTGACGATGCCGGGAATTTCACGCGGCTTGATGGCTATGTTCTCACCGATATCCGCGCGGCGTTGCCGTTTGACGAGAATGTGGAACTGTTTGGCCGCATCGAAAACCTGTTTGACGAGCAATATCAGACTGCAGCGGGATTTGGCACGCAGGGCCGCGCGGCGTTTGTGGGGCTACGGGCGAGCCTGTGAGGGTGTTGGTCGGCCTTCTGGCTATCCTGCTTGCTGGATGCGGCGGCAGCGGGGCTGGTGCGCCGACCACCGCCCAACCCACCATCGTCAGCTTGAACCCGTGCACCGATGCGATCTTAGCCGAGGTGGCTGCGCCTGATCAGCTGCTCGCGATTTCGCACTACAGCCATGATCCGGCGGCAAGCTCGATGGATATGGCAAAGGCAAAGCGGTTTCGGGCGACGGGCGGCACAGTTGAAGAAGTGTTGGCGCTCAATCCTGATATCGTGGTGGCGGGCAGCTTCCTGCCTCCTGCCACGCGTGCAGCGTTCGAGCGACTGGACATTAGGGTGGAGACATTTGGCATCGCTAGCGACGTTGCGGCCAGCAAGGCTCAAGTGCGGGAAATCGCTGAAATTGTTGGAAATTCTAACGCAGGTCACACGTTGAGCGATGCAATCGATGCTGCACTCAATGCTGCGCAGCATGACGGTGAAGCGATGCCAGCGCTCATCTGGCAATCGGGCGGCATCGTGCCGGGTGAGAGCACGCTCATTGCTGATCTGCTTGCCTATACTGGCTTTGCCCATTTCGCTGCATCGCGTGGGTTAGGGCAGGCGGATCGCCTCCCGCTGGAACAGGTGTTGGCTGATCCGCCCCGAGTCATTTTGGCCGCTGGCAATGATGGCAATGGCGAGGATCGGATGCTCGCTCATCCCGCTCTGGATGGATTGGTCAAGACCGACATTGCGCGGTTTGATCCCGCGCTGCTGTATTGCGGCGGGCCAACGATTATTCGTGCTGCCAAGCGGCTCAGGGATATTCGCAAGGAGTTGCTGTGACACGAGCCATCGTTCTCCTGTTGGCGGCCATCGTCATCGCGCTGCCCTTATCGCTGCTGGCAGGGCGCGTTTGGCTCGATCCGGCGAGCACTCCGAACGCGGCGATCATACTTGCCGAATTACGTTTACCCAGAAGCTTGCTGGCCTTGGTCGTTGGCGCAGGACTGGGGGCAGCGGGCGCGGCCATGCAAGGCTATCTGCGCAATCCGCTGGCCGATCCCGGCCTGTTTGGCATTGCACCGGGCGCGGCACTGGGCGCGGTGTTCAGCCTCTATTTCGGCTTCGCGGCAGCCGCATGGTTGCTCCCTATATTCGCGTTGATCGGCGCGGCCGGGGCGATGGCGTTGTTGGCGTTGATCGCAGGTCGCAATGGCGGGATTGCCCTGTTTACGCTGGCAGGATTGATGATCGCGAGCCTCGCTGGATCGCTGATGAGTCTCGCCATTTCGCTCGCACCCAATCCCTTTGCGCAATCGCAGATCGTGACGTGGTTGATGGGCGCGTTGACTGATCGAAGTTGGGCTGATGTCTATCTCGCCGCACCGCTGACTTTGCTCGGCATTGTGTTCCTTGGCTTCGCAGGCAGGGGGCTCGACGCGCTGACGTTGGGAGAGGCAACTGCGCGATCCATGGGTATTAATCCCGGGCGCTTGCAAGTGCTGTTGATCGCAGGCGTTGGCTTGACCGTGGGCAGCGGCGTTGCGGTGGCGGGAATCATTGGCTTCGTCGGATTGATTGTGCCGCATCTGGTGCGGCCTTTGACTGACAAACGGCCCTCGCAATTGATCCTGCCTAGCGCACTCGCCGGAGGTCTGCTGGTGCTGATCGCCGATGTGGTGTGCCGTATATTGCCACTCGCGACTGAGCTGCGATTGGGTATCGCGCTAAGCCTGATCGGCGCGCCGTTCTTCCTTGCTTTGCTGCTGAAAATGCGGCGCGGCACTGTGGGGGGACTGGCATGACTTTGGAGGCCAAGGTTATCTCGTTACCTGGGCGGCTGTCCGACGTATCGGCAGCGCTCAATCCCGGCCAGATCACCGCGATCTGCGGGCCCAATGGAGCGGGCAAGTCGTCCTTGCTGAAATGTTTGGCTGGCTTGCTTGAGCCGGACGGCGGCGCGGCCAAGCTGGATGGCGAGGATGTGGGTGCGATGGATCCGCGCGAACGCGCCAAGGCAATCGGCTACCTTGCACAAGACGGACAAATCGCTTGGGATATGGCGGTCCGCAACCTCGTGGCGCTGGGCCGTTTGCCGCATGGCGATATGGCTAACGCGCCTGTAGAAGCAGCGATGGCCATGCTCGACCTTGATCAGTTGGCGGATCGCCCGGCATCGACTCTGTCAGGTGGAGAGAAAGCGCGGGTGTTGCTTGCGCGTGTGTTGGCGGGCGAACCGCAATGGATATTGGCCGACGAACCGCTCGCCGCGCTCGATCTCGCGCATCAGCTAAGCTTGCTCAAACATTTGCGCTCTGCCGCACAAAAGGGGGCGGGCGTCGTGTTGGTGCTGCATGATCTGGCGCTGGCGATGAACCATGCCGATCATGTGCTGGTGTTGGATCAGGGAGCCATGATGGCCAAGGGCGCGCCGGGTGAGGCGCTCTCCAACAGGACAATCGAAACCGTCTGGGGTGTGACGGCCCGCTGGCTGGGTGAACCCGGCCAGCGAGCCTTGATCACAGGTTAGGTCTTACTCGTCTTCGCCGGTCAGGCCGCGTGCTTCCAGCATCGGGCCGACATCGGGTTCACGGCCGAGGAAATTGTCGAACATTTCGAAGTAATCCATCGTGCCGCCACGGCTGAGCACTGTCTCGCGATAGTGGTTGCCGTTGTCGCGAGACAGCCCGCCATTGTCGAGGAACCATTTGCGGCTGTCCCGGTCCAGCATCTCGGTCCACAGATACGAGTAATAGCCAGAGCTATAACCCGCCGGACTGGAGAAGATGTGGTTGAAGTATGTGCTGCGATAGCGCGGCGGAACCAGATCGATTTCCAGGCCGAGATCCTCAAGCGACTTGCGTTCAAATTCGTCGACTTGCTCTGGCGTGGTGATGGCTGCGGCCTGTTCCGGGGACAATGCGTGCCATTTCATATCAAGCAGGGCTGCTTCGACGACTTCGCCGAAATCATAGCCTTGGTTGAATTTGGCCGCCGCTTCCATTTTGTCGATCAGCTCTTGCGGGATGGTTTCGCCCGTTTCGTGGTGCTTGGCATAATTTTGCAGCACTTCCGGGTAAGTCGCCCACATCTCGTTGACTTGGCTTGGGTACTCCACAAAATCGCGCGCAGTCGCCGTGCCAGACAGCGAGGCGTAATTCTGGTCGGCAAAGAAGCCGTGCAACGCGTGGCCAAATTCATGGAACAGCGTGTTCACATTATCGAAATCGACCAGTTGAGGCTCACCCTCGGCCGCTTTCGGGATGTTGAGCACGTTGTAGATTACCGGCTTGGTGCCCTTCAGGTATGTTTGATCAACAAAGTTGCTCATCCATGCGCCGCCGCGTTTGGAGGGGCGCTGGAACGGGTCGAAGTAGAACAAGCCCAGCTCTGAACCGTCTTCCTCGAACACGGTGTAGACTGTCACATCAGGGTGGTAGACTGGGATGTCGTCACGCTTCTCAAACGACAAGCCATACAACTTGTTCGCGGCGAAGAAGATGCCGTCTTCCAACACTTTGGTCAGTTCAAAATACTGTTTGATTTCGTCCTGATCGAGGTCGTATTTCGCCTTGCGGACTTTCTCGGCATAGCGATACCAATCCCACGGCTTCACTTCGAAATCGCCGCCATCGGACTTGATTTGCTCGTTGAGAATACCGGCTTCGCGGCGCTGTGTTTCTGCCAAAGCCGGAACCATTTGTTCCATGAATTCCAGCGCGGTCTTGGGCTCTTTCGCCATGCGATCATACATCGTGTAGGTCGCCCAATCAGGCTTGCCAAACAGCGCTGCTTTCTGGGCGCGCAAGCTGGCGATTTCAGCCAGCAGCACACGCGTGTCATTCGCGCCGCCCTGATCCGCGCGGTTGATGCTGAGCGTCAGGAATTTCTCGCGCACATCGCGGTTTTCCAGCGAAGGCAGCAGCGGTTGCTGCGTCGTGTTTTGCAGCGGGATGACGAATTTGCCAGCCATGCCGCGATCGGCTGCTTCCTTGGCGGCGGCCTCGATATCCGTGTCGGACAGGCCAGCGAGCTCTTCGCGTGTATCCACGACCAGTGCGTTGGCAACGGTTGCCTCGCGCACTTTCTGGCCGAATTCGGTCGTCGCTTCGGAGAGGCGCGTGTTGATCTTCTTGACCTCTTCCTTCTGCTCCTCGGTCAGCTCTGCACCGGCTTGAACCATTTGCTCATAGGTTTCTTCCAGCAGCTTGAGATCTTCCGGCCCCAGATCCGCATCTTCGCGCGCATCATAAACGGTCTTCACACGCTCAAACAGAACAGGATCGAGGGTGATCGCATCGAAATGCTCGGACAGTTTGGGTGAAACCGCAGTGTTGATTTCGTCAAGCGTGTCGGTCGTGTTTGAACCGGTCAGCGCGAAGAACACGTTGGCCACACGGCCCAGCATTGCGCCAGACACTTCCAATGCGACAATCGTGTTGTCGAAATTGGCGTCCGCCGGGTTGTTCTTGATCGCTTCGATCTCGGCCTTGTGGATGGCCATCGCCTCGGTGAAGGCCGGTTCATATTCCGCATCGGAAATTTTGGAGAAATCGGGCGCCAGGAACGGCAACGTGCTTTCGCTGCCGAAATAGCCACTACCTTGCGGGATGCCCGCGAACAGCGTCGTCACTTCCTCACTCAGTGGGCGAGGGGGCACGTCAGGCGCAGGGCTGCTGCACGCGCTCAAAGTTGCCAGAGCCAGCATGGCGGGCGCTGCTGCCAGAAAAAGCTTCGATTTCATCAGGGTGATCTCCAGTCCAAATTTAGTCACACGGGCCAGTGTATCAGCGCGCCTTGGCGCTGCAGCTCTGGCCAATTATTAGCTGAGCGACTTGAACCGGAGATTGATTGCAATTGCAACCGCTTCGATGACGGTTGATGGAAAGGAATCCGGCATTGGTGGAGAAATGCCCCTGTTTCAGGCCGCGCAGGCCACTTGATTCCGGCCGCGATCCTTGGCGCGAAACATGGCCAGATCAGAGCGGCGCAGAACATCATCGAGTGTCTCGTCCGGTTGCTGCTCAGCCACGCCGATGGATGCGGATACTCTGATGCGCGGATCAAGTCCGAACTTCTCCGGGATGAAACGGATCATGGTGCGCAGCCGCTCCGCTGCTTCCTCGGCAGAGGCCAAATTGTGCTCTTCCAACACCATCACGAACTCTTCGCCGCCCAGTCGTACGGAGCGATGCGAACCCTGATAGGCCAGCGCGCCTTCCAATGTGGTCATCTGATGCGCCACCGCTTTGATCACAGTGTCACCGGCAGCGTGGCCGAAAGCGTCATTGATGCGTTTGAAATGGTCAATATCGATGGTCAGAAACACCCGGGTCGTTCCGGGTTCAAGGCCGTCTCGATACGTTTCAAAGAATGCCCGCCGGTTCCACAGATCGGTCAAGGGATCGCGCCAGGCGAGTTTCTCTGCCCGTTCAAGGGCGAGCGTCAACTGGCTGCTCAGCTTGCGGTTTTCTACCAGCAAATGCGCTGCATCTCCATTGTGTTCGGCCATCCCCTTGCTGAACAGCACTGCACCCAGGATCAGCATCGCCAATACTGCAAACGTGATGGGCGACAGATGGCCAAGCAACACCACGCCAACTAGCCCCGCTGTGACAACGAAGGATGCGGCAAACGCCGTCATTGCGCTGCGCAGCGGGCCATAGGTGATGATCACTAGCGCTGCGCCCATGACTGCGACGCTATCGATTGCCAACGCCGCGATACTGTTTGCGTTGGCCGGCACGCTCAGGATCAGTCCGGCCCAACTTGCCCCAGCCATCACCAGCGCGCCGCACAAGGTGGCAATGTTTTGGTTCAGAGGCGTCTTGGCTTCGATGGCCTGCAACATGCGGCGCGTCGACCAGCGAGTGACGGCCAAGGACACGAACCGCAGCGCAATCGCAACCAGCACCCAAAAAGGATCAGACAGAAGCGCCGAACCAATGAGCATCAGCGCCAAGGCGCAAAGATGTGCGGGTTTTACGCGCTCTTCGCGGTCAATCATGGCGCGCAAGGCCTCGCGCTGAACCGCGGCGGCAGTCGCCGGGTCCGGTTGCGTTTCCGCCAATGCTGTCGCGTCAGGATCGTGGCGGCTTTGCATGATGTCCCTTGGCTAGTGTGTGCTCCTCAGAACAGCGGATCCGCGTTCCGATTAAGCCAAGGTAAGAGACGGTGGTTAAGTCGCCTGAGAGACGGTCCTAAGTATTTGCCCGTGGGCTGTGAGGCGGTTCGTGCGGTTGTCACCAAAGACAGGCAGCAAGCGCGCGGCAGCTTCCCTGGATCGACGATCCCTCCAGAAATGGCGTGCCCAGCTCCGCAAGACCGCACAATACACCAAGCAAGATCGCCAACCAGGTACCCAGCCCGAGCGCGGTCGGGATCAGGCGCCATTTCAACACGCCTAGCCCCCGCTGGATGTGGTTTTGTTTGCGCATCTTGTACGCGGCCCAATGGCCCAAACGCGACACAATGGGTAATTTGGGCGGGATGGGCGGGTTGTCTCCAAACTTGTCAAACCGGTGCATCCACAGGCCGCCTGCGATGTCGCGCATTGCGCCCTGCTGCGCGAGGCCCTTCTTCAGAGTGAACATCAGCGCCAAGCCGATGAGCACGTTGACCACCGGATCAGCCAACAGGTTGGATATGATGCGCGCGATAAACTCCGGCAAAACAGTGTCGAGAAACGCAAGGATCTCATGGCTTTGCATGTTGACCGGGTCCAAATCATCATCGACATAAGTCGGGGCAATTGCCTTCGCCAACAGCCACACCAGAAACGCCATGGTCGCAAAATACCACGCCCGGCGGATGCGGATGCGCGTGCCGAGTGTTCGGTTGAGAGCGCCCGATGCTTCGCGAACAGCCGAATTTGGCTTGGTTCCGCGCACGCCGTCATCGACCACATAATCGCGCGGCAGATTGATCGGTGCTTCACCGCCTGACGCCATCCGCAAACGCAGCTCGGCATGCTTGTGCAGCTTAATCGGCTGTTCCAGCAGCCCTTGCGTCACATAGCGTTTGCGGTCGATCACCTGATCACGAAACGCAGCGTTGTTGGGATCAACGGCCGAGCCATCGAAGCGATCATTGCGATAGTGGATCCAGGCGCTGATATAGCGCGGTTGATAGCGATAGAACGAGGCCACTCCACTGCGGCTATCATGCATCAACCCGTTGGGGTTGGCGTAATCCTCAATCTCTTTGCGCAGCAGCGGAGCGAACCGCAGGAAAGACTCTTCCGCATGTTCCAGCATCCAATACAACGGGACATAAGCGAGCGAATCATCGGCATAGCCGCCGCCCACATCGGCATGCATGCCGGAAAACCAAACCTGCTGCATGCGCGGTTTGGCTTCGTCATATTCCGGGTTCGCTTTCTCGAACAGTTCGTCCCACAACAGCGGCTGAAATGATCCGCGCTTGTCGTCGATGGCTAGCGCGTGTCGCGCGCATTTCACCATCGGGCTGAGCCGGTAATCGGGCATCGAAAGCGGCCAGAACCAGTCATCAATCGCGCGGGTGATTTCCGTTATCGGTCCGCCATAGGCCGCCACCGTATCGAACACGCCGACAAATTCGATCTCCGGCCCGAACCATTGGCCGTTGTACCAGTCATGCTTGGTATACGGCTCTTTCGTGGCCGTCTGGTCCACCGTATCTTTGCCATGCAGCTCTGGATTGCCGACTTGCCGCCGCTCGGTCAGGATGCCCCAGTGCTCGCGCCAATCGGTGAACCAATTGGTGATCGCATAGCCCTTGGGTGGCTTTTCGAAATACCCGCCTCGGCGTAGGATTGTTCGCCGACAATGGATGAAGGTGCGGACGATCCAGCGCACAAATCCAACGAACAGATCAGACGCCGGGTTCTGCGTGCGAAAGCCGCGCCGGAATTCGCGCCAATAATCACGCGCCTGCCGGTCCAGATCGGATTCGCTGCGATAATCGGGAATGCCCATCGCCGCGATAAACGCCACCAGCAGTCGCACGGTATAACTGCCCCGGCTAAAACCGAACGCATAGATGCGGTCGCCCGGCTGATAATTGCGCGCCAGAAATTTGTAGAGCTCACGCACATTGCGCGACAGGCCGAAGCCGAAAATGCCCGTGATGATCGCAATCGGTTTGGAGCTGCTCGTGCCCACGCCATCATCGTAATAAGCGAGCTGGAGCGGATCATGTTCACCGTTGGGCTCCTGCAGATCAAGCGCTTGAAACAGCCGCCAGACATTGGTCTTTTGCAGCTTCTTGCTGGAATTGCCGGTGCCATCTGAAAAAAGCACAATATTGCGCGACATATCGCTTCGGTCCCTTGGTCAAGGCCCCGGCAATTGGCTGCGCGCAGCTGTCAGCGGGGCGACGATTGGTTGTGCGACCGTCTCGTCTTGGCGACCTTCGGGAGGCTTAAGAGCCTAAAGGGTGGGCCAGAATCACA
>CAKZSF010000058.1 GCA_937920575.1 uncultured Sphingomonadaceae bacterium
GCGGGTGACGCGGTCGAAGCCAAGCGGCTGGAAAACGCGATCGAGAATTACGAAACGCACGTCGTTCCGATCATCGCGGACATCGATGCCGGTTTCGGCAACGCTGAGGCGACGTATTTGCTCGCGAAGAAAATGATCGAGGCGGGCGCGTGCGCGCTGCAGATCGAAAACCAGGTGTCGGATGAGAAACAATGCGGCCACCAGGACGGCAAGGTTACTGTTCCGCACGAGGATTTCCTCCAGAAAATCCGCGCGATCCGTTATGCCTTCCTTGAGCTTGGCGTTGATGATGGTATCATCGTGGCGCGCACTGACAGCCTGGGTGCTGGCCTGACCAAGCAAATCGCCGTGACCAATGAGCCCGGCGATCTGGGCGACCAATATAACAGCTTCCTCGATTGTGAAGAAGTTGATCCGGCGAACATTCAGAATGGCGACGTGTTCCTGAGCCGCGAAGGCAAGCTGCTGCGTCCCAAGCGTCTGCCGTCGAACCTCTACCAATTCCGCGCTGGCACGGGTGAAGACCGCTGTGTTCTGGACAGCATCACGTCGCTGCAGAACGGCGCTGACTTGCTGTGGATCGAGACCGAGAAGCCGCATATCGGCCAGATTGGCGGCATGGTTGACCGCATCCGCGAAGTTATTCCCAATGCGAAGTTGGTTTACAACAACAGCCCAAGCTTCAACTGGACACTGAATTTCCGTCAGCAAGTTTATGATGCATGGGCGGAGGCCGGCAAAGATGTCTCTGGCTTTGACCGCGACAAGCTGATGAGCGTGGATTACGATGGTAGTGAACTTGCCGCAGAGGCCGATGAGTGCATCCGCACCTTCCAAGCCGATGCGGCCAAGCAGGCAGGAATCTTCCACCACCTGATCACGTTGCCAACGTATCACACGGCCGCACTGAGCACGGACAACCTCGCCAAGCGCTATTTTGGTGACGAAGGTATGCTGGGCTACGTTCTGAACGTGCAGCGTGAGGAAATCCGCCAGGGTATCGCTTGCGTGAAGCATCAAAACATGGCCGGCAGCGATATCGGCGATGATCACAAGGAAAACTTTGCCGGCGAGGCCGCTTTGAAAGCAGGCGGTTCCGACAACACTATGAACCAGTTTGCGGCATAAGGACTGCAAATAGTGGATGGCTCGCGGCGCACACACAGTCGCGAGCCACCCCACCACAAGCCACGAAAGAGGAGCCCCCAATGATGACCGATACTGAAGCCGAAACAGAAGGCCGCCGCCCCGAAGAACGCCCCCGGGCAATCTTCTCGAACCAGGATTTCAAACTGCTGCGTACCGCTGTCGCTGAATATGCGCGTACATGCGAAGACCCGGCGGAATCGCAGCGTTATGCAAACCTGCTGCACCGTCTGGGCCGTGCGGGCTGATCGTTTCAAACCCGCACTTGTTGAACTTTTTTGAAGGACTTACCGAATGCAAGCCACGGTCGCTGACGCGCTGGACCCCCGGGTATTGAGAGAGGATGCCTACCAGCAACGCGCGCGGCTGTGGCTTGCGCCTGAATTGATCGCGTTTGTCGAGTCCGAGGCTCTGCCGGGCACCGGCATCGAGGCGGACACATTCTGGCAGGGACTGGACGACATTCTCGAACGTTTCACGCCGCGTAATCGTGCGATTTTGGAGAAGCGCGAGAACCTGCAAAAGCAGATTGATGACTGGCATCGCGCCAATCCAGACCACACAGGCGGCGCGCCCGAGAACATCCTGCGCGAGATTGGCTATCTGGTCGACGAGCCTGCGCCTTTCGCCATAGCTACGCAGAACACCGACGCGGAAATCGCGACCATCGCTGGCCCACAATTGGTGGTGCCGGTTCTAAACGCGCGGTTTGTGCTGAATGCCGCCAATGCGCGATGGGGTAGCCTTTATGATGCGCTTTACGGCACTGATGCGATGGGCGACCTGCCTCCGCCGGGGCCGTATGACACTGCGCGCGGTGACCGCGTGATTGCATGGGGTCGCCAGTTCCTCGACGCTGCCTTGCCACTGGTTGATCAAAGCTGGGCCGATTTGGCCGACGAGCATGACGGCAAATTGGCGGATGAAAGCCAATATGTGGGCAAGACGGCAAAAGGCCTGCTGTTCCGCAGCAATGGCCTGCATATCGAAGTGCAGTTTGAGCGCGGACATCCTGTCGGCGTGACTGACAAGGCTGGCGTCAGCGACATTGTGCTGGAAAGCGCGTTGACCGCGATTGTCGATTGCGAAGATTCCGTCGCGGCAGTTGATGCCGAGGACAAAGTGCTGGCCTATCGCAATTGGCTGGGCCTGATGCGGGGGGATTTGCAGGAAAGTTTCGAGAAGGGCCGTAAGATGGTCACTCGCTCGATGAACCCGGATCGCGACTACATCACGCCCGATGAAACCGCCGCAACGCTGCCAGGACGCAGCCTGCTGCTGGTGCGCAATGTTGGCCATTTGATGACCAATCCGGCTGTGCTCAATCCAGATAAGACCGAAGCTTACGAAGGGTTGCTCGATGCAGTGTTCACCTCGCTGTGCGCGCTGCATGATCTCAAGGGGCTGGGCGCACTGCGCAACAGCCGCACCGGCTCAATCTATATCGTGAAACCCAAAATGCATGGGCCGGAAGAGGCCGCGCTGACCAATGATCTGTTCAACGCGGTGGAGGATATGCTTGGGTTGGATCGCCACACGATCAAAGTTGGCGTGATGGATGAGGAGCGCCGAACATCGGCCAATCTTGCCGCTTGTATTCACGCGGTGAAGGACCGGATTTTCTTCATCAACACCGGCTTCCTTGATCGCACAGGCGATGAAATTCACACCGCGATGCTGGCTGGACCATTCCAGCGCAAGGGCGACATCAAATCTGCCACCTGGATCAAGGCTTACGAAGATCGCAACGTCCAGATCGGGCTGGCTTGTGGTTTCCAAGGCAAGGCACAAATCGGCAAAGGCATGTGGGCTGCGCCCGACATGATGGCGGATATGCTGGAGCAGAAAATCGGCCACCCGATGAGCGGTGCAAACACCGCTTGGGTGCCATCGCCAACCGCAGCGACTTTGCACGCGACGCATTACCACCAATGCGATGTGTTTGCGCGGCAGAACGAACGCGCAAAAGAAGCGATTGCGCCGTTGAGCGACTTGCTGACGGTACCGCTGTCAGGCGGGGCCAATTGGAAGCCCACTGAAATCCGCGAAGAGCTGGACAACAACGCTCAAGGGATCCTTGGCTATGTTGTGCGCTGGATCGATCAGGGTGTTGGCTGTTCCAAAGTGCCCGACATTCATGATGTGGGCCTGATGGAAGACCGCGCGACGTTGCGTATCTCCAGTCAGCACATCGCCAACTGGTTGGAACATGGCGTGGTCAGCCCTGCAGAGGTCGATGCCGCGCTGTCACGCATGGCCGCGAAAGTGGACGAGCAGAACGCGGGCGATCCGCTGTACGAGCCGATGGCGGGCAATGAACAGACCAGTCTGGCGTTCAAAGCCGCGCGCGCGCTGGTGTTTGAAGGCACAACGCAGCCCAGCGGCTATACCGAACCCTTGCTGCACGCATTCAGACGGCAGAAGAAGTCCGCCTAAACCGCTTCCCAACCTTCCCCCT